>DAIPJX010000005.1:0-24291 GCA_036770065.1 Planctomycetota bacterium | reverse complement strand
GGCCGCCGGATTAAGCCACTCGACATGCGGGTCCAGCCGGTCGGATTCGGGAATCCCGCTTTCCGCGAAACGCCACTCGGCGGCGACGGAAAGACCGGCGGCGGCAATGGCGAACGGCGGATCGGGCAGAATGATCTCCTCCCCGCCGCCCGAAACCGTTTCGGGGAAAAAGAAAAACAGGCCGTCGTGCTCCCGACGGGCGACGAGGCGGCCGGGCAGCGCCACCGCTTCGCCCAATCTCCCGCGTTCGGCGAGTTCCTCGATACGGGAGAGAACGGCCCCGTAGGGCAGGCGGGCGCCCATCTCTTCCTCAAGCACGTGGCGGAGCGCGTACGCCAGCCGTTCCGGGCTTGAGAGCGCGTCTTCGTCAAGCTGGAAAAAGCGGCCGCCGTTTTCCCGGCGGGACGCGCGCAGGGCGAGTTCGACGCCGTGCCGCGACAATGCTTCCTCTTCCGCCGAAAGGGTTGCGGCTTTGGCAAGCAAACGTTGGCGAAAACCGGGGAGCACCGCCTCCAACATCGGAATGATGCGGTGGCGAATATGATTCCGCGCGTAGTCCGTGTCCTGGTTGGTCGCGTCTTCGCGCCAGACAAGTTTGTGCGCAAGCGCGTAGGGACGGAGAGCGTCGCGGCCGACGGCAAGGAGAGGCCGGGCGAGCGCGAGCACGCCGTCGGGCGGCACGGGCAGGCGGGTGATTTCCCGCATGCCGGACAGCCCGCGCCGATGCGCGCCGCGCCGCAAATGAAGAAGTATAGTCTCCGCCTGATCGTCGGCATGGTGGCCGGTGACGACAATCGCGTCGCCGTCCGCCCGCTCGCGCGAGAGGCGATGGAAGAAACGGTGGCGGAGCATGCGCCCCGTTTCTTCCAGTCCCAACTGCATGAGCCGCGCCTGTTCGGGCACGTCGACGCTTTCGGCGATGAACGGAACCGCCAATTTCCCGGCAATGTCGCGGCACAACTCCATGTCGCGGCCGGCGTCTTCGGCGCGTATGCCGTGGTTCAGGTGCGCGACGAGGATCGCGGGCGGATTGGGCGCGCCGTCGCGCCACCGCGCGAGAAGATGCGCGAGAACAACCGAGTCCATGCCGCCGGACACGGCGGCGATGATCAGCCGCACCGGGCCGGTCCGGCCGAAAATCCGCGTCATGGCTTGATTAAACACGCCGGAAAGCACACGTTCCCCTTGTGAAAAAGCCTACAATATTTGTAACAGAACTTTGCCGCCGCGCAATCGTTTGCCGATGACGTATTGCGAATAGTCGACGAGATAGCGAAGCCAGCGCCGCCGCTCCCGCTCCGGCAACGCGAGTTCGAACTGTTCGCCGCCCGGCCCGCGTTCGCGAAGCGCCGAAAGCGCCGCCGGACTTATGAGGGCGGCGTCGCGGGCCGAGTTTTTGCAATTCCGGCAGACCAGTCCGCCCTGTTTCCAGCTTATCCACAGGGGCGGTTCGGCGGTCGTTCCGCAGGCGGCGCAGTTGCGCAGTTCGAGTCCGAAGCCGAGCCAGCCGAGCGCATCGAGGATCGAGAGCTTCAGCGTTCTTCCGATCAGAATGCCCTTTTCCGCCGGAGAAAACGGCAACGCTTCCGCGAGTCCGGCCCGCGCCGCCGGATCGCCCAATCGCGACAACAGGCCGAAGGCTCCCGTCATGACGGAAAACAACCGCGGCTGCGGATCGCGCGGCTGGCAAACGTCCGCCGCCAAATCGGCGAGAAATCCCGCCGCCGCAAAAGCGGGAGGCGAAAACCGCAACCCGGCATGTTCGTCGACAAACGCCGCTTCGGTCAGCAAATCGAGACTGGACTGCGCGCGCTCAAGCACCAGCACGTCTTCATGCTGATACACGTCGAGATGGCCGAACAGCGGGCTTTTTTCGCGGCGGCACCCTTTTGCGAGCACGTCCATCCGCCCGTGTTGCGGCGTGAGCAGGACCGCTATCAGGCTGCTTTCGCTATACCGGCGGGTGCGGAGAACGAGCGATTCCGTTTTTATCGCGGTCATGAAAAAAGCCCCGCCGAATCGAGTTCGTTTCCCGGAAACGCCTCAAGCCACGCGTTCCAGTGGTCGGGAAACGGCGCGGTGAAGACGACCGGCTCCCTCTTCACCGGGTGAACGCACCCAAGCCGGACGGCGTGGAGCAGAATCGCGTGCCCGTCCAGCACCGGAACCGGACGGGCGGGCTTGCCGCACGGGCCGTACCGGAAATCGCCAAGAACGGGAAGGCCATCGGCGGCAAGCTGGGCGCGTATCTGATGCCGGACGCCGGTTTCAAGCGCCACCCGCACAAGCGCATGCCGTCCGGCCCTGGCAAGCATGCTATAACGAAGCCGCGCAAGACGCGCATCGGCGGTTTTTTCCGGAACGATCGCCATGTTGCCGTTGTCCTGTTTATGCAGGTACGATTCGAGCGTTTTTTCCCGCGCCGGTTCCTTGTGGCAGACAACGACGGCGACGTATGTTTTCTCGACCGTGCGGGCGCGGAACTGTTCCGACAGGCGCGAGGCGGCCTTGTCCGTCCGCGCCAGCAGGACAACGCCGCTCGTCGGCCGGTCCAGGCGGTGGACAAGGCCAAGGTAGACGTTGCCCGGCTTTTTGAATTCGTTCCTGAGCCACGCCTTCGCCGCATCGGCGAGCGAGACGTCCTCCGAACTGTCGGGTTGGCTGGGCATGCCGGCGGGCTTGTCCACCGCGAGCAGATGGTTGTCGATATGGAGAATTTTCATATACTGTAAGCAAGCCTTATTACTGGAAAAGGCGCATGGACGTATTGTCGCAGCCCACGGGAAATCACGAATGGCAAAAAAACACCAACCCCGCACCGGCGGGGAAAACCGGAAACATAAACACGCATTCTCCAGCAAAGGCGCTTCGCGCGGCGGACGCGGTCCCGCCAGCCCCGCCGGATCCGCCAAACGCAGCCGGCCGGAATCATCGATAACCCCGAACCGCCGCCACGGCTTCGCCGGAGGCGAACGGCCATACGATTACGCGTTTTACGAATCGGAACCGGCGACGCCGGAATATATGGCCAGGCTGTTTGCGAAGCACGATTTTCCGGTGGACGACAGGCAGTTGTCCCGGTTCTGGAAATATTACGAACTGCTGCGCGAGCATAACGCCAGCCTTGATCTTACCAGAATCATGGGGATTGAGGCAACAGTACTCAAACATTTCATCGATTCCGCCATAATCCTCCGCTGGTTCAAACCGACCGGGCCGGTTCTGGATATTGGATCAGGCCCGGGATTTCCCGGCGCGCCGATAGCGGTGATGCGCCCCGACCTCCAGGTCATTCTGGCTGAAAGCAGGGGCAAACGCGTCGGCTTCCTGGAAAAGGTGGTCGAAACGCTTGGATTGAAAAATGTTGAAATTTTTCCCCGATCGGTCCGGGAAGATTCGCCGCTGGGCGAGGATTACGGCAAGCCGGTGGGCGATGTCGTGACGCGGGCGCTGGAAGCGATCCCGCCGACGCTGGAACGAATTTTGCCGATTGTCCGCGCCGGCGGGCAGATAGCGTTTCTCAAAGGCCCCGATTGCGAAGACGAAATACAGCAATCGCTCTCATTGTTTAAAAACGCATACTCTTTGGAACGTGATGTTTTGTACACATTGCCGGGTTCGGAACACCCCCGCAGGCTTGTTTTATTCCGCCGGATTTCTCATTTTTAAATACCGCTCCCGCTGTTTTCATAAAGAGTTGTTCAAAAAAAATGGAAAAAAAACCTTTGATTCTTTTGGTATAATGGAATATATATAAGTCCCACGCAAATAAACCGGCAAAAAATCGATTCGATTTGCATTGGTTCGAAAATGGATTTTCGCAGTGCATTTTGGGTAGTCATATCGATATAGTTGGATCTGGGTACAACTTTTTAGGCGAAGGGGGGAAGGTATGCGCATGTCAATGGCCAAAAAGATCTACTCCATTATCATCGTTATGTTGGTGGTTGCCGTGATCATTGTCGCTGTCGGGCTGTACAGCATCAATCAACTGCATGGTTCGATGGTCACGCTGAGTGACCAGGCGAGCCGGTTGATCAGCCTGCGGAGTATCGATAGAATTGCGCTTGAGCGCCGCATCCTTGCATCCGACATAATCCAGTCCGTTGACGAAAAGCAGATGCAAAGCTGGATTGACAATGAAATGAAGGGATTCGAGACGGCGATGGAGCAGGAAATCCAGAACTACCAGGCTCACTTCCCGCAGCCCATTACCCGAGAACAAACCGCGTATGTCGACACGATCCGGGCATACTGGAAGACGTATGTCGATGAAACGAACAGGGTGGCCGGCCTGTCGCTCCGAAACACCAACAACAAAGCGAAAGCCATCAATGACAATCTTCGGCCATTTTGGGAAGAACTGGACTCCGATTTCAGCCGGCTCGGAAACATCCTCACCGAAAAGAACGAGAATTTCCTGTCCACAACTCCGCTCGCTCGCGACGCCCGCGTAGCAGCGCTTCGGTTGCGCATTCTTATCGTCCGCTACATTCCGGAAACGGATGCGGCCGTTAGCCAGGAACTTGAAAAGAGCATTGTCGACACGGCGAAGTTCATCGTCGACAGCATAACCAGACTGGCGCAAATCGTTCCCTCCGACGAAGGCGGGCAGGAAGCGATCGCGATGCAACGGAAGTGGGAGGCCACCGCCACCCAGGGAATTAATTCGATAATCGAGCTTGTCAAGGAAGACTCCAATGTGGAGGCGGTAAGGGTTATGACGACAACCGCCTTAGCCGCGCGCAATCAACTCGACCAGTATACCACTGGATTGACCACTTCGGCGACCCGCGACATGAACGCGGTCATCGTCAACGGCGGAAATCTCGCCAGAACGGTCAATATCACCATGATCGCTGTCAGCGCGATCGGAATCGCCATTGCCGTGATTCTGGCCTATATCACGATTTCCGCAATTATCCGGCGCTTGAACGGCATTATCGAGAGCCTTGGCGAAAGTTCCCGACAGGTCAATTCCGCCGCCGCGCAAATCTCCGACTCGTCGCAGACGCTGGCCGAAGGTTCGACCGAACAGGCGGCGTCGCTTGAGGAAACGTCTTCCGCGCTGGAAGAAATGGCGTCCATGACCCGGCAAAACGCGGACAACGCCAACAAAACGAACGACACGACGATCAACAACAATTCGCTCATCGCCACCGGTTCGACCGCAGTCAGCAATATGTCGCAGGCCATGTCGGAAATCAGCGATTCGGCGGAGCAAATCAATCGCATTATCAAAACAATCGAGGATATCGCCTTCCAGACCAATCTGCTGGCGTTGAACGCGGCGGTGGAAGCGGCCCGAGCGGGCGAGGCGGGCAAGGGATTCGCGGTTGTCGCCGACGAAGTCAGGAATCTCGCGGGCCGTTCCGCCCAGGCGGCCCGGGACACGACGCAACTTATTCAGACGACGATAGAGCGCGTCAGAAACGGTTCGGATATCGCGGGCGAACTGGATTCCAGCTTCAAGGAAATCGAAGAAGGTTCGCAAACGGTCGCGCGCCTTATTCATGAAATCACCGCCGCCACCAATGAACAGGCGCAGGGCGTTGATCAGGTGAACACCGCCGTCGCGCAAATGGACAAGGTGACGCAGAACAACGCGGCGACGTCAGAAGAAGCGGCATCCGCCGCCGAGGAACTTTCCGCCCAGGCCAACGCTTTGCACGGAATGGTGGACGATTTGGTCGCCATGGTCGAGGGGCGTGCCCGCCAGGCTTCTTCACAGGCGCCTTCTCCCGGGAAAGGGAATGGCGGCGAAAAGAAAGTGATGCAGGTCAAGCATGTCGAGATGGTGCGTCCGTCCATCACTTCGCCCACCAGCAGCCAATCGGGGAAATCGGGGTCCGACGGAAGCAAGATGAAAATGCTGTCCGCGGCGGAAGTGATTCCGCTCGGCGAGGACGATAACTTCTAGCGTTCCAGGCATATTCCGCTACGATTCGATGAAATAAGAACCGCCTGTCCGGACCGGACAGGCGGTTCTTTTGCGGAACAACGGCAAAACTCACGCATTCGCACTCCATAAACCATGCAAATTGCAAAACTCGCGCGCCGTAACCTTCGACGCCGATGTCATAAACACCGCCTCCGGCTTGTCCGACGGAGTCAATGTCCGGCGCAATACCTGGCCGTCGGCCAGCAACTCGATAACCGCAATATAATGCTCGGGCGTCATCGGATGAGGAACGGAACCAACCAAAACCTTCCAGCCGCCATCCACCTTCTCCAAAACAGGAACGTGCTTTTCCTTCGCCGCATCAACCGTGTTCGCGGTCAATTTCGCCATCGGCTTGCCGCAACACGTCGGCTTGCAGCCGTCGCCGCAATCGCAACCAACCGCAACCTCAATCACAGCGCCGCACTCACACTTGTACATATCGTTCGTTTGCATGATACGTCCTCCATATGCCGTTCACAAAACCGCGGAACACGACATCTATTATCAGCTATTATCGACGGATAAAAACGGGAATCAATAGTTCTCGCACAATACCTCGAAATGCGCCTGCGGATGAGCGCACGCCGGACATTTTTTCGGCGCTTCGGACCCCTTGTGGTTGTACCCGCAAACACGGCACTTCCAGGTAATGCTCTGCGATTTATTGAACACCGTCCCCTCAAGAATATTTTTCTTCAGCGCGGAATAACGGCGTTCATGAAACGATTCGGCAATGCCTATATGATGAAACGCATCGGCAATCTCCCGAAAACCCTCCGACTCCGCCTCCTTCGCAAACGACGGATACATGGTCGTCGTCTCATAATGCTCGCCGTCAATTCCCTCCTGAAGATTGTCCGCCGTCGAACCAATGACGCCAAACGGATACGCCGCTGTAATCTCCTGCGCGCCGCCCGTCATAAACTTGAACAAACGCTTGGCATGAGCCATCTCATGTTCGGCCGTCTCTTCAAAAATGCCGGCCACCTGATAATACCCTTCCGTTTTCGCCGTCTTTGCATAATACGTGTACCGGTTTCGCGCCTGCGACTCCCCGGCAAACGCCGTCTGCAAATTGACCGCAGTCTTCGATCCTTTAAGTTGCATGGCTTCTCCTTAAAAACGAAATTGATATCCACGATGCGGAAACAACGGAAAACCCAATCCTGGGCTTGACTTCGGGAAGTACGCCACTTTCGCGACCCGCGTGATTGAAAATGAGAGGAACTACCCGATAATTTTCAACGCGCGGGAGGATAAGGCAAGGAGTTTCTCAAAAAAAAGGTTCCCGCCTCCAACCGCTCGGTTGGATCCAGACGGGAACCAGGGTGAGGGGTAACATCATGAAGGAAAGGGGATGCTGTTTGCCAGCGGTTTGGTGCTTGCGTACCCTTTCCACATAGTTGAGGATACAGAAATCGAGATATATGTCAATGCTTTTTTAACAATTAATGTTAAAATTATCGTCAATGTTTAATTTTCAGATAAGATTGGATAGTGTCGAATTCTGTAACTCATAGTTCAAACGTATATTGCATGTATTATGCGTACGCGCAAGGCGGGAATTATTGAAATTTTTTTTCTTGTTTTTATGAAAAATTAGTAGTTCTCTGTAGGGATAATGTAGTATGTGCAATATATGACGCTCCCATATATAATTATAAACGATGTTGGACAGAATGGCGCGTTCTGTTTATAATCCGTATAAAAATACTGAGGCGCAATAAGAGCCTGCCCGCCCGGATATGACAACGCGACGAAAGCAATATTGCAAACAAGGTTGATTTTTTGGTTGACCATGAAGGCATTTTCAACAGCATTGGAGGAGCGTTTGAAAAAACATCATGAAAACACATTCCGCTTCCTCAAAAAAACGGGTGAGAAAAACGTCCGGTGCGGCTGAAAAAAAAATGAAACGGCGCCTACTGTCATGACGACCGATAATGAAAACAACAACAGCGAAACCGACAAGACATTCGACGATCTGGAAGCTTTTTTCAAGGCGGCCACGAGCGAAAACACGGACGCAATGAACGAGGCGGCCCAAAAGGTCGTCGACGCGGCGCAACCTGGAACCGAAGACCCGACAAACGAATCCCCGCGGCAAACAACGTCCCGGAAGAATAAAGCAATTGGACTCTCCGCTCCCGACAAAGAATTGGTCCGTGAAGCATACCGCGACATGGACGGAAAATTCATCGCTCTCGATCCGGAAAAAATCACGGGTTCAACCAAAGAGCCGTTCATCCTTGTCCCCGCCCATGTGCATACGCTGCTCCCGTGGTGGGCATGGGTCACAATCGCCATGAGCTTTATCATGCTCATTGTCGTATGGGTAATAATGCCGTCCCTCTTTCTCGATCGCCTCACGGCGCGCCTCGGCGACGAAAATCCGTCTACCGCGCAATCGGTCATGCGCCAGTTGGTCATGAAAGGCGATAGGGAAACAGTCGAAAAACTCTTTGGAGTGGCTGCTTCGCAGAGCACCGCCATGACCGTGCGTCTGCGGGCCGTTGATACGCTCAGCCTTATCGGCGCATCCGATGCGGACAGGGCGCTCCTGCGGCTTGAGCTGGCCAACGAAACCGACGCCGAGGTGAAGGACGCAGCGATAGCGGCGCGCAAACAACGGGAAGCATACAGAAACCGGAACAGGTAACGTCAATGGGGCGAATTCTCGTACTCAACGCATCGCCACAACCGGACGGTCATTCCATGCGGCTCGCGACGGTCGTGCTGGACGGTTTGCCGGGCGAACGCGAAACAGTTCATCTCTATAACGCCTCTGTCATGCCGTGCCGGGACTGCGGCGCCTGTGCTCAGGGCAGCGCCTGCCCAATCGACGACGACGTGCCGGGCGTGCTGGAAAAAATGTTCGCAGCCGACCTGCTCCTGATTGCGTCCCCCCTGCATTTCGCCTCGCTCGCCGCGCCGCTCATTTCCTTTTACAGCCGGCTGCAACCGCTGTGGCAAGCTGAAAAACGCGCTCCCGCCGCCCCCGCCGGGGCTCTCTCCGGCATTGGGCTTGTCGTTACGGGCGGAGGCGAATATGCGAACATGTTTGAACCCGCCCGCGCCGTGACCGCCGCCGTATGCATTTCGTTGCGAATTCCGTTTGCCGGAATGGCGACGGCGAAACGCACCGATACCGTTTCGATTGGGGAAAACAACGACGCGCTGGCCGAGGCCGCCGTGCTGGCGGGGAAAATGCGCGCGCTCGCGCGTGAATGCTAATAGCTCGAATAATACGAATAACGGGAATGGCTACCGAACCGGTATCCGGACAAAAACGTGCGTTCCTTTCCCGACTTCGCTTTCAAGCCAGATTTTTCCGCCGTGTCCGTCTTCGATAATCTGTTTGCAGATAGCCATGCCGAGACCGGTGCCGGAGGAGTGGTTCTTGACCGACTCGACCATCTCGAATTTGGAAAACACCTTGTCCAGATGTTCCGGCGCTATGCCGATGCCGGTGTCTTCGAACTCGACCGTCGCGGTCGGAATCGACGTGCCCGGGAACGGCTCGCTTTTCCGGGTGTGAATGGTGATAACGCCGCCGGGATTGGTGTATTTGACCGCGTTGGACAATATATTGTTGACGACCTGGGTGAAGCGATCGACCGACAGGCGGCAGTCGCCTATATCTTCCGCCAAATCCAGTTCGAGGCGGTGATGCCTGGCTTCAATCATCGGCGTCATCGCCATCACCACCGCGCCTATGATTTCGTTGATGTCCTGTATTTCATAATGGTAATTCATCTTCCCCGACTCCATGCGGGTCAGATCAAGAACATCCTCGATCAAACGGCAAAGGCGCTTGCCTTCGCTATGAATGACGTCAAGGTACTCACGCCACTCCTGCGGTACGCTCGCGTTCTCCTCCATCAATAGCGTTTCCGAATACGCCATGATGGATGTGAGCGGCGTCCGAAGTTCATGCGTGATAAGCGAAAGAAAATCGCTCTTCATCGCGTCAAGCTCGCGCAACTTCTGCACTTCGCGCGACAACTGCAAGTCACGGAACAAAACCACCCGTCCGGTTTTGCTCGGGCCTTCCTCCGACCGCATGGTCGATATGGTCAAACCCAAGTATTGCGTGTCGCCATTGGTTTTTTCGAGCGCCAGCTCTGTTTCTTCCAGCGAATTTTCCGAAGACGCCTTCCGCATCGCATCAATAATCCGCGCCGGCAAAACCTGATGATAATCATTGCCCACCGCGTCAACCCGGCGCACATCGAGAGCGATTTCAGCGGTGGAGTTGATCATCTGCACCTTGTCGTTGTAATCAAGCGCAAGCAATCCGAGCGGAACCGATTCGATAATGTCCGTCATCGTGGCCCGGGTCTTTTCCAACCGTATGCGGAAATGGTGCGATTCGAGAATGGCGGCCATCTCGCGGGAAAGGATGGACAAAAGCGCCTCCTGCTCCTGCGTAAACGCGTCCGTCTCCTGCTCGAGCCAAAGCAGCATGATGTGATGCGTGCCGAACGGAAGAAACAAAAGCGAACGCAACTTGTCCTCGTCCGTGGGAATCTCTATGGGGAGAACGGAGACTTCCTGCGTGCCCATGACCCATTCCATCAAGGGATAATCAAGATGAATGCTTTCGGGGCAAATCTGGCGGAGCGGAGAAAACTCCCCGTTCTCGTTCCGGTATTGCAGGCTGGCATAGGCAAAATCAATGACTTCGATCAACAACGATTCCATCGTATCCAGGGCGGAATCGATGTTCGGGGAATTTTTGAGAACCAAGGTTTGACGCTGGAAACGGATCAGGCGCTGCATCGCTTCCGTCAACTCAAGCTGTTTCTGCGTAAGCTCCCGCACAGCATCGTCGTCGTCGACGGGCTGTGAGGATAAACTCGAAATATGCCTGTTTCTGGTCATAATTCCCGACAATGCCATTTACGAATTGGTTGAAATCAGGGAGAAAAACTCCTGCGCTTTTCCCACTTCTGAAATAATTTTCGTCAGCGCGGATTCGAAAAACTTCGCGTTCACAGTATAATTACTCGCCGCAACCGCATCGATCTCCGGCATCCGCTCGTCGCCGCCATTGCCTATTCCAATCGAACGCGCAAGAATATCCCCGATATGAATCGCTGTCAACATGTCGCGATGTTCCATATGACGATTGGGATGGTGGTGGCTGGATACCATTTGCACTAAAAGTGGCGGTAAACGCCACTTCTCCATCATCCACTCGCCCACCGCGGCATGGGTCAGCCCCATCACCTCCCGCTCCGCTTCGACCAGCAAAATGCCCTTGTCGCGGGCATACTTGACAATCGGACTGTAAATGCCCGGTTGATACTGATCCAGAACCACCTTCCCTATATCATGCAACAAACCGCCTATAAAAGCGTCCTCACCCGCATGTGCAATGCCTATCTGCTCCGCAACCGCCTTCGACGCAATGGCCACGCCAAGGGAATGTTGCCAAAACCGCTCCAAATCCAGACTGACGGCCTTTCGGTTCTTGAACGCGCTAAACACCGACGCGGTGACAATGATCGTCTTCACCTTGCTGAAACCAAGAATAACCACCGCGTGCTGAATGGATTTGATCTGCTTCGGAAATCCGTAATACGCGCTGTTGACCAAACGCAGCACCTTGGTCGTTAGCGATTGATCCTGCTCAATCAATTTGCCGATGTCGGCGGCGTTGGTAGTGGGATTGGTGATCTTCTGCGCAATCCGGCTGACAATCATCGGAAGAGTCGGCAAATCGGTAATAGCTTCAATCGTGGCGCGAAGCTTGGCTGAATCAAGAGGCATTTATCCCCGACCCTCCTCATCGCCCGTCGCGTTTCCCGCTTCTTCGGGATGGCGCATGCGGTTAATCATGCCGTTTGGGCCGTGGGCGACCAAACGCTTGATGGCGACCGCGCGCAACTCCATCATCAGCTGATTTTCCCTGACGTTGGAAAACCAGACATTGACATCGTCGACAATCGCCTTGGCAAACTCACTCTGTGCCTCGGCCAGCGCAATTGACGATGTGTTCGACTGTTTCACGGATTTTGTCTGGGAAGACGCGGCATGCGTCTTCTCCTTCGGTTCATCCAGAAACACCTCAATAGTATCGATATCCCACTTCTTCAACCGAACGATAAACATGGGCGTAAGCCTAATCCCGGCAGGCATAAGCGTAACGCCGCCAGCGTTGGTGATCGGCTCCGCCAGCTTCATGCCCGGTGTGACCTGGGAAAGATTCAATCGTTGTTTATCCATCCGGAACCCCGCCTCACGGGAAAACAGACCGACACGCCATACCATGCCGGAGATTGCAACAAGTATAATTCTTCACTATGAATTAAAAAGGAGTACAATCTTCATATTCAGACATCGTATTGGTATAACCATATAATAGTAGCCAGTAATAAAAATTGGATCAATCAATAAATGCCAAGCATTCCATCAATTGCCGAAACGCAATCGCTGAGCCAAAAATTCCGGCAGACCCGCTCGGTATATCAAGTCGATTGTCTTCTCTCTGTCGTATTCCTCCCTGTGATACCGAACATCCTCCCCGTCGAACATGATCCATGACGAACGCCAGTCGCCGTCACGGGGCTGGCCGACTGAACCGACTGAAACATACGCCTTTTCCGTTCCGATATGAAACGCGGTTTTTTCTACGGGACCGGTATCATGAGGAAAAATATACCCTACCTCCGTCCCGAGAAACGCACGATGGTTATGACCGACAAAACATATATTGAAATCGCTGAAATCATCCTGCAACGTTCGAACCAGATGAAAAAACGCCCACGGACTGTCCGCCTCGCGAACATAATCAAGCAATGGGTTCCGAATACTCCCGTGAACAAAACGCAAATGACCCTCACGATGATCCGGTACAAGCGAATTCAGATAATCAAGCGTCTCCGAATTATGCAGTACCCTGGCGGTCCAGTCGATGGCCGCTTGGGCAAGAGGAGTAAACTGCTCCGCGCCATGCAATACCGCATGCTCGTGATTCCCCATCAACACAAGAGAACACGAACTCCGGACAAGCGACAAACACTCGGCCGGCTGCGGGCCATACCCGACCGTGTCGCCAAGACAAATAATCTCGTCAGGCGATTCCTTTTCAATTGCCCGCATGACCGATTCGAGCGCGGTAAGGTTCGCATGAACATCGCTGATAATCGCTAATTTCATTTCATGTCCTTAAAGAAAACCGGAACCGTTATCTTACCACACCGAACCTTCGAAAGAAAGCGGGTTGAACAACTCCGACAGTATAGCTACAATGCGAACACCATGACAGATCCAATAAAAAAATACCACGAAACCAGAATACCCCCGGAAATGGCGGGAAAACGACTCGATCATGCGCTGGCCGCTCTTTTCCCCGATATGACCAGAGCGTTTCTTCGCAAGCTCCTCGACAACGCCAATGTGCTCCTCGACAACGCCAAACCAAAACCCGCCCATAAACTGAAAGGCGGCGAACAAATAACCATCCATGTCCCCGAAGCGACGCCCATCGAAGCGGAAGCCGAGGACATCCCCCTCAACGTGCTCTACGAGGACGACGACCTCATCGTTATCGACAAGCGGCCCGGTATGGTCGCGCACCCGTCCCCGGGACACCGCGACGGAACGCTGGTCAACGCATTGCTCCATCATTACGGCGACAGCCTCTCCGGTATCGGCGGCGCACTTCGCCCCGGCATTGTCCACCGGCTGGACAAAGACACCAGCGGCTGCCTCGTCGCGGCAAAAAACGATGCGACACATCATAAACTGATCCGGCAATTTATGGAACGCTCGGTCGAAAAACAATATCTCGCCATTACTCTCGGCGTTCCCAAACCGGTCAATGGAACGATTGAAGGACAAATGGGGCGTTCGAAAAAAAACCGCAAACTCCATGCCATGCTCCACTCCGGCGGAAAACATTCATTGACCATGTACACGACGCTGGAAAATTACGGAGCGCTGGCGTTGGTGCGCTGCAATCTGAAGACAGGACGAACCCATCAGGCACGAGTGCATATGGCGCATGCGGGCGCGCCGGTGCTTTGCGACAAGGACTACGGCAACGGCGGCGAATACACCACTGTCGACATGGCGAAAGGACTCGCGCTCTTTCAGTACGGGCAGGTCGAGCGGGCGGTGTTCCCGCCGTTTGCCGTTCTCCTGTCGCGGCAAGCGCTCCACGCATGGCGTCTCGCGTTCGATCATCCGTCCGACGGACGGCGACTCGAGTTCGAAGCGCCCCTCCCGGATGATATGGCGCGGGTCCTTTCGCCATTCCGGAATGTGCGGGAAAACATGACGTAATTTTTCAGGTTTGCATCCGTGCGGCAATCCGTATACTTATCCACGGCATTGGAGCGGGGGCGTGGCGGAATGGCAGACGCAAGGGATTTAAAATCCCTTGGCCGTTAGGTCGTGCGGGTTCGAGTCCCGCCGCCCCCACCATATCATAATCATCGCGTCGCCTTGACTTTGCGACGGAAAAAACGACAATACCCATCGTTCGGTGAGGTTCACTAAGGGGGATATGCATGGACGACAACCAGGCAGTTGGGGAAATCACCATCCAGAATAAATATGGATTCCATGTCCGGCCCAGTACGCAATTCATGAAAACAGCACGCGAATATCAATCCGATATCCTGGTTGAAGTCGACAATCTTTCCGCCGACGGCAAAAGCATCATGCAACTCATGGCTCTCGGCGCAATGCAGGGCGCTGTCGTCAAAATCACCGCCAAAGGCCCGGACGCGAACGCCGCCGTCGCCGCCCTCGTCGGACTTATCCAGAGTCGTTTCGGCGGAATTGATTGACGCCGCCGCCACCGCGTCCCTTCATGCCAACAATACCTCAATCCCCTGTTGCGCCAAGGCGATTTTGGTTTTTTCGGGAAGATTCCCGTCGGTCACAATTCCGTCGAAACACGACAGCGGCGCAGGAAAAGCTTGCTTCTTTGCGACAGCGTTTGTTTGCGTTGGGATATCCACCCGCCGTTTCGAAACGCGCCTTGTATTTGCAGGATCCCAGCGTTGGCGCCAGTCGCTCGCCGGCCCTATTGCCAAGTGCGGATCTGGACGCAAAAATTACGAAAATTCTGCGGGAATTGGAAATACCTTTTTCTTAATCTCAGGGTTTGGCGATAATCATATGAAGTGCGTACCAAACGCGTAAAGAAGGAAAAGGAACACATGCATATCGGAATCATCGCCGACGACCTGACCGGCGCCAGCGACATCGCGGGATTTGTCGCGGCAGAAGGGTTGTCCGTCATTCAATTCGCCGGAATACCGGCTCACGATTCGAAATACGAGGCCGATGCCGCCGTTGTCAGCCTGAAAAGCCGGTCCGTACCGGCAAGACAGGCTGTCGAACAATCCCTCGAAGCACTGAAATGGCTTCAGGAACGAAACTGCCGGGTTTTCTATTTCAAATACTGCTCAACCTTCGACAGCACGCCGAAAGGAAATATCGGACCGGTGACCGATGCGCTCATGGATGCGCTCAATACCGACTTCACCGTCATCTGTCCCACTCTGCCCGAAAACGGACGAACCGTGAGGGACGGAAACCTCTACGTCAACGGAGTCCTTCTCGAAAACACCGGAATGCGGCGCCATCCGCTCAACCCCATGACCGATTCATATATTCCCCGTCTCATGGAAGCGCAGGCCAAAGGAAAAGCGGGAGTCGTCGATCTCGCGACCGTCAAAAGCGGCGCCGACGCGGTTCGGAAAAAATGCGAAACGCTTCGAAAAGAAGGCATCCGCTACGCGGTAACGGACTGCGAAACAAACGGAGAACTCGATACCATCGCCTCCGCCATGGACAATATGCCGCTCCTGACCGGAGGCTCCTCTCTCGGCGCGGCGGTGGCGCGGGAATTTCGCCGGAAAGGTTTCGGACACGAAGCCGGAACCGACGGCGGAAGGTTCGGCACGGGACGGGCGGTGATTCTCTCCGGTTCGTGCTCTGCCATGACCAACAGCCAAACCGGCTTTTATCGCCGTCACGCTCCGGAATTTCGCGTCGAGATCGAACGCTGTCTCGGCAACCTCGACGCGTACGCCGACGAAGCGGCGGCATGGACGCTCGCTTCTCCGGGAGATCTTGCGCCAATGATCAACGCAACCGTTCCGCCGGATGCGCTTGCGGTTATTCAAAAACGCTTCGGCGCGGAAGCGGCGGCGC
This sequence comes from Planctomycetota bacterium, assembly GCA_036770065.1. Lineage (GTDB taxonomy): Bacteria > Planctomycetota > SZUA-567 > SZUA-567 > SZUA-567 > JAJBSZ01. The sequence continues at coordinate 8,171 of DAIPJX010000005.1, read as the reverse complement.
TCGCGGTGGAGCAGTTTTTCGCCCTGTTGGCGAAACGCCTGCTGGCCGCCGGGTTCGACAAGTTCATCGTCGCCGGCGGCGAAACCTCCGGCTCCGTATCCGCCGCGCTCGGCGTGACCGCCTTTCGAATCGGAACGCAAATCGCCCCCGGCGTATCATGGGTATTCGATATCGACAAGACCGTGGCGCTGGCGATGAAATCCGGAAATTTCGGCGACGAAACCTTTTTCATCAAGGCGCAGGAGAATATGCGGAAGGAATTGGCCCTATGACGGAAAACGAAACAAGGCGGCAATTGGTGGATTTCGGCCGCTCCCTGTTCGAAAGGGGATTTGCGGCGGGCGGAGCGGGAAATCTCTCCGCCAGGCTCGAGAACGGATGTTTTCTCGTCACGCCGACCAATTCCTGTCTCGGAAGGCTGTCCGAGGATCGGTTGTCGCTTCTGGACGCGAACGGGAAACTCCTGGAAGGAGACATGCCCTCGAAAGAGCAGTTTCTGCACGCCGGCGTCTATGCCGTACGAAACGACTGCGGCGCGGTGGTGCATTTGCACTCAACCTGCCTGACCGCCTTGTCGTGCCTGAAAGGGTTGAATGCCCAGGACGCCATCGAGCCGTTCACCCCCTATTACGTCATGCGAATAGGCGCGCTTCCGGTGATTCCCTACTATCGGCCCGGAGACGTCGCCATGGTGCCGGAGATTCAACGCTGTCTCAAGAATGGGACCGCCGTGCTCATGGCAAATCACGGCGTCACGGTGATTGGAAAAAATCTGGTCGAGGCGGTGAACAACGCCGAAGAGCTGGAAGAAACGGCAAAGCTCTTTTTTCTGCTCAAGGGATGCCAAGTCAATTATCTCGCAGGCGAACAGGTCGCCGAATTGCGTTCATAACCGGCCACGCCGCCATGCTTGGAGACAAATCATGAAACTAGCCGTCGTCTACACCGTCACCACCCCGCAACTCACCGCCGGAATCGACGGGGAACTGCGGAAAAACATCGCCGGAATCGACATCGATACCGCAAGCTATAGCGACGCCTCGATCCTTCAGGAAGCGTGCGACAACAACGGCCTCACCCCCTCCTGCGCGCGAAGGCTCATGGATCTGTACGAGCAAAGCGTGCGCGAAGGCGCGAACCTTATCCTGAATGTTTGCTCCTCGGTGGGGCAGGTCGCGAAGCTGGCGAAGCCGCTGTACGAACTGTCCGGAACCGCCTTCATCCGCATCGACGAAGCCATGGCGTTCGAAGCGGTGAAAACCGCCTCGCGCATCGGCGTTGTCGCCACCCTTCCCACCACCCTGAATCCGACAAAGGATCTCATTCTGGACTGCGCGAAAGCGTTGGGAAAAGAAGTCCTGCTCGTGGACGCGCTGGCGGAAGGCGCGTTCGGGCTGAGTCCGGATCAATTCAAGCGAAAACTCATCGAAACCGGAACAAAGGTCAAGGACAAGGTGGATGCGCTCCTTTTCGCGCAAGGATCAATGGCCTACGCGGAAAAGGATGTGGCGGAAGCGCTGGGGCTTCCCACGTTTTCAAGCATCCGCTTCGGAGTTCGGGCGGTGGCCGATCGCATTCGGGACGACTTGTCGAAAGCGTAACGAATCGGGCAATACTCCAGTTGCGCGTTACAACGGGAGTATTGTCACCCAGTTCGTTCCCTGCCCGACCGGAACGCGGCTGATATCGCGTAACGCGCCCGTCTCGCCGTCGATCGCATAGCACGATACATGCCCCGAGAGTTCGCCGGCCGCAACAAGATACCCGCCCGTCGGATCAATCGCAAACCCGCGCGGCTGTTCCTCCGCCGTGATATGATGCGCATACCGCAATGCGCCCGTTTCGACATCGGCCTTGAAGCATACGATATTGCCGCTCGTCCGTTCGCTCGCGTAGACAAACCGGCCGTCGGGACGGACCTGAATCTCCGCCGCCCACATGCGAAGCGCTTTCTGTTCCGGCGCGACCGGCGGAATAATGCTGATAGTCGACCTCTCCTCAAGCAAACCGGACGCCGCGTCAAATGCGTACGTAATCAAATCGCCCGAAAGTTCCGTCAACAGATACACAAACCGTCCGTCCGGCGAAAAACGGAAATGGCGCGGTCCGCTCCCCTCCGGCGTTCGAACCGAAGGCGGCGTGTTCGGCCGAAGCGCGCCCGTTCTCGCGTCAAACGCGTACTGCAACACCACATCGCCGCCAAGCGCGGGAACGAATACAAAGCGGTTTGACGGATCGGCAAGCACCGCGTGCAACCGAATGCCCGCCTCCAAAACCGCCAACGGCCGCGCGACCGGCAGTCCGTCGGGACCGGCCTTCCAGACAACGGCGAGATTGCCGCGATACGAAGCGCCCAGAAGAAACCCGCCCGTCGCATCCATCGAAAGATACGTCATGATGTCCGGCGCCGGCATGCGGGAGACCGATCGCAATCCGCCGTTCGACGGATCGATTGCGAACGTTTCCACCCCCGGTTGTTCGCTTCGTATTGAAACATGGAGAAACCGTTTGTCCGGGCCGACCGCAATGGTGGAGGCCGGTCCGCTGGCGGGCATAACGCCCAGGCTCCGCAATTGTCCGGATGGCTCCAGCTCCATCATGGAAATATCGCTCGTGCCGGTATTCGCCGCATACACAACCGTTTTTCCCCCCATGTCTATTCTCCCATCCATTCCGTGTGGAACGTTCCGGGCCGGTCGGTGCGTTCGTACGTGTGCGCGCCGAAATAATCGCGTTGCGCCTGGATCAGGTTCGCCCACAAATCGGCGCTTCGATAGCCGTCATAGTAGGCGAGGGCGGACGTGAACGCCGGGACCGGCACGCCGTGCCCAATCGCCAGCGCCGCCACCTCGCGCCAGCCCGCCTGCGCTTTGGCGACCGCGTCGGTGAAATACGGATCAAGCAACAGATTCGGCAACCCGGCGGAATGCTCGTACGCTTCCTTGATGCGCGACAGGAACACGGCGCGGATAATACAGCCGCCGCGCCAAATCATGGCGAGATCGCCAAACCCCAGCTTCCAGCCGTATTCCTTCGCGGCGCCGTTCATCAGGGCAAACCCCTGCGCATAACAGCAAATCTTCGCCGCGTACAACGCGCCGCGAACAGCGGCGATCATGCGCGTTTTATCGTCTCCGGAAAGCGGCTTCGGCGTCGGACCCGGCAAGACCGCGGACGCGGCGACGCGCTCGTCCTTGAGCGCGGAAAGATTGCGCGCAAACACCGCCTCGGCAACCGTCGGCGCGGCGAGGCCGAGGGACAGCGCGTTTTCGCTCGTCCACGCGCCCGTGCCCTTTTGTCCCGCCTTGTCCAGAATCATCTCCACGAGCGGCCTGTCCGTATGGTCGTCTTTCCGCCGGAGAATGTCGGCGGTGATCTCGATAAGATACGACGAAAGTTCGCCCCGGTTCCATTCGGAAAAAACGTCGGCCATTTCCGAAGCGCCCAGTCCGCACAAATGGCGCAGAAGAAAATACGCTTCGCCAATCAACTGCATGTCCGCGTATTCAATCCCGTTGTGAACCATCTTGACGTAGTGTCCCGCCGCGTCCGCGCCAATATACGTGCAGCACGGCTGGCCGTCGACCTTGGCCGAAATCGCCTCGAACATGGGCCGAACCCGGGCGTACGCGTCCGGGTCGCCGCCCGGCATGATGGACGGACCGTTCCTGGCGCCTTCTTCTCCGCCGGACACGCCGACGCCGAGATAGGCGAATCCCTTCTCCGCGAGATAGCGGGTGCGGCGAAGCGTGTCCTTGAAAAACGAATTGCCGCAATCGATCACGATGTCGCCTTTTTCCAGATGCGGCAGGAAATTTTCAATTTCATCGTCGACCGGTTTGCCGGCTTTTATCATGAGAATGATCGGCGCCGGTTTTTTGATCGCGTCGACGAATTCCCGGGGCGAAGCGCAGGCAACGACTCTTCCGGCCGCTTCGGGCGAGGCGGCGAATTCAACCGCTTTTTCCGCCGTGCGGTTATAGACGGCGACGGTATAGCCGTGATCGGCAAGGTTCAGGACGAGATTTTTTCCCATAACGCCAAGACCGCACAGTCCAATGTCAGCTTTCATGTTTTCTCCCATAGTGTATGCGCCTCTTCATTGCGCTGTTTCCCCGGCAACCACCACATACAGTTATACAAGAGAACCGGGAATTGGCAATGATGAACGGCGTTTGATAAAAAAGATTGATTGTGATATCAAATAGTGATATCATTTTTTCATGAACGCACGGCACAAAAGAACGCTCGCAGCCCTGTTTGCCTCGCCGGTGGCCCGGACAATCGTGTTTCGCGATGTATCCGCGCTTCTGGTCGCTCTCGGCTTTGTTGTGAGGCAAAGAGAAGGTTCGCGCATTGATTTCATATATGAACAGGATACATTGCATCTGCATGAGCCGCACCCGGGGAAGGAAATAAAACCCTATCAGGTAAAAGCGGTGCGCGAATTTCTTGTAAACATCGGAGTCAAGCCATGAGTGAAAATTCACTGGAATATAAGGGGTATGTCGGCACGGTTGCGTATAGTGACGAAGACGGGAGCTTTATCGGGCGTATTCACGGCATTCGGGACAGCGTCACGTTCGAGGGAAAGAGCGTCGCCGCGTTACGAACCGATTTTAAGAATGCGGTGGACAGTTATTTGCTGACGTGCGCGGAAATAGGCAAAGCCCCGCAAAAGCAATACTCCGGCAAAGTGTTGTTGCGCCTTCCCGCGCAACTCCATCGCGAACTGAGCATGCAGGCGGAGGTGAGCGGCGAAAGCGTTAATTCGCTGGTTGTCGAAGCGGTCGAGACATTGTGCAAAACCCGGAAACGCGCCTGGAGGCATACGACAAAAGCGAAACGGCCATAGCGCGCAAAAGCCCGGCGGCGTTTTCAATACGCGGTTCCGTGCCAGCGCCTGCCGTCCTTTTCGGCAAGCATGCCGGCCAGGGCGGCGCCCGACGCGCCCGGTTCGTATATGATTGGTTTTTCGCATGCCGACAAAACCGGCTCGACGATGCGCCATGCCGATTCTATCCCGTCGGCACGCCAGGAAAGACCGGGACTGCCGGTCAGCGCTTCCAGCAACACGCGTTCATACCCGCTGAATAACGGCGCTTTGTTTCCGTCCTTCGCCAACAGATCGGCATAGCGAAAATCAAGCGCCGATGACCGAACGCCGTCACTGTAGCCCGGTTCCTTGACCCCGAACGTCAGGCGAATGCCTTCGTCGGGATGAATGCGCAACGACAGAATGTTCGGTTCGATCCGATCGCATGCGGCCTGTTCAAGAAGGCAGACGGGAATCTGCTTGAAAACAAAGGTGATCTCGCTCACCCGTTCGTTCAGGCATTTGCCCGACATCAAATAAATGGGAACGCCGAACCAGCGCCAATTCCTGATGAACAGCCGGACCGCGGCGAACGTCGGAGTGGTGGAGAGGGGGTTTACGCCTTTCGCTTCGGCATAGCCCCGGTATTGGCCGAAAACGCAATCATCAAGGGTCGGCGGAACAATGGATTGCAATACATCGGCGATGCGGTCGCGGATGGACTCGGGATCGCCGGCCAGCGGCGGCTCCATAGTGGAAAAAGCGAGCTGCAAGAGTACATGATTTTGCAGCATGTCGCGGACCACGCCGATGCCGTCGTAATATCCGCCGCGATTTTCGACGCCGATTGTTTCTGTCGCGGAAACCTGGATGTGATCGACGTAATGCCGGTTCCACAACGGTTCGAACAGCAAATTCGCGAAACGGAAGACAAGCAGGTTGCGCACCGTGTCCTTGGCAAGGTAGTGATCGATACGGTGAATGTTTTCTTCGGGAAAACGGCGGGCCAACAATGCGTTCAGGGACGATGCGGAGGCGGTGTCGGTGCCGAACGGTTTTTCCAGCATGATCCGCGCGCCCTCCGTGGGAAGCGCGCCGTCGGCCATATGCTCCAAAACCGATTTCGCCGCGCCGGGCGGAAGGGCAAGGTAATAAATGGGCGGAGGCAACTGTTCCAGCGCGGCGGACAACCCGGCGAGGCCGGACGCGTCGTAATTGCCTTGCACATAGTGAAGAAGCTCGAGGAACGGCGCGGGATCGCCTTTCGGGCCGTGTTCCGAAAGCGACTTGGCCGCCATGGCGCGAAAAGCGGCGTCATCCATCGCGTGGCGGGCAAAGCCGATAAGTGTGAAGCCGGTCGGCAGCTTGTTCATCAAATGCAATTGGAACAACGCCGGCAACAATTTCCTTTGGGTCAAATCGCCCGATGCGCCGAACAAAACAAGTGTGGTCGCGCTCATAGCCGTCTCCCGGGGAAGTACCGACCCGCCCTCCCTATTATTACATAATTGCAATGGTAGAGACCGCCACCCGTTTGACAAGGTAAAAAATAGCCCGGACGCGCAAATCCGCCGAATAAAAGTGCCGCATAATTTATACAACGGGAAATTGCTTTTCCCGAAAAAATGTGCTTGCATAGCCCCTTGGCATGGAATATACTCCAGTACCAACCAAAGCCGCCCACTGGAGCGGCAGTTGGTTTTTTGTGTTTTTTGCCAAGAAGTCATCGGTATACATATATTATAGTGAGAAATTACACACAGGAGTATTTGGACAATGGCTGTTGAAAGAAGCATTCCTCTGGACCGGGTACGCAATATCGGCATCATGGCGCACATCGACGCGGGTAAAACCACCTGCTCCGAGCGCATCCTCTTTTACACCGGGAAAAACCACAAGATCGGTGAAACCCACGACGGTTCCGCAACCATGGACTGGATGGCCCAGGAACAGGAACGCGGCATCACCATCACCTCAGCCGCCACCACCACCACATGGAAAGATTGCGAAATCAACCTGATCGATACCCCCGGACACGTCGACTTCACCGTCGAAGTCGAACGCTCCCTGCGCGTCCTGGACGGCGTCGTCGGCCTGTTCTGCGCCGTCGGCGGCGTTGAACCGCAGTCGGAAACGGTCTGGCGTCAAGCCGACAAGTACGAAGTGCCGCGCATCTGCTTCGTCAATAAAATGGACCGCGTCGGCGCCGACTTCTTCGGCGTTGTCGAAAAAATCAAAAACATCCTCGGCGCGAACGCCGTTCCGATTTCCATTCCGATCGGCGAAGGCCCGGAATTCGTCGGCGTCGTCAATCTGGTGACGAACAAGGCGCATTATTACGACGAAAAAGACAAGGGCATGACCGTCCGCATCGAAGACATACCGGAAAACATGAAGACCGTCGCCGAAGAATGGCGCATGAACCTTCTCGAAAAAGCGTCTGAACAGGACGACGGCCTGATGGAAAAATATCTCGAAGGCAAGGAAATCACCGCCGACGAAATCCGCGAAGCGGTGAAACAGGCCACGCATAACCAGAAAATCGTCCCCGTTCTTTGCGGAAGCGCCTTCAAAAACAAAGGCGTGCAGATGCTTCTGGACTCGATTATCTTCTATCTCCCCAGCCCCAAGGACAAGCCGCCGATCATCGGCGAATCCGCGCGCGGCTCGGTGCGCCGCCGCGTCCCCGGCGAAGGCAACCACCTCGCCGCCATCGCGTTCAAAATCATGACCGACCGCCACGTCGGCAAACTCGTCTATGTGCGCGTCTATTCCGGCAAGCTGGAATCGGGCAGCTATGTCCTCAATTCCACCCAGAACAAACGCCAGCGCATCGGACGCATCATGCGGATGCACGCAAATCGCCAGGAAATGGTCGAATGCCTCTACGAAGGCGACATCGGCGCCATCATCGGCATCGGCGACACCGTGACGGGCGACACCCTGTGCGCGGAAGAAGATCCGATCATTCTCGAGGCAATCGAATTCCCGACCCCGGTTCTGTCCATCGCCATCTCGGCCAAGGACCGTTCCGACCGCGACAAGATCGACAAGGCGCTCCAGAAATTGTCCGAAGAAGACCCGACCTTCCTCGTCTCCACCGACCAGGAAACGGACGAAACGATCATCGCCGGCATGGGCGAGTTGCATCTCGACATTCTGATCGACCGCATGCGCCGCGAATTCGGGGTTGAAGTGACGACCGGCGCTCCGCAGGTCGCCTTCCGCGAAACCGCGACCATTACCTCCGAGATCAACGAAAAATACTCCAAACAGTCCGGCGGCCGCGGCCAGTTCGCGCAAGGGTCCCTCAAGGTCGAGCCGCTTCCGGCGGGTTCCGGATTCGAATTCGTCA
>DAIPJX010000123.1:0-7114 GCA_036770065.1 Planctomycetota bacterium | reverse complement strand
AGGAGGAATAATGGACGTTGTCGACATGCGCGGAAAACCTTGCCCCATACCGGTCATCGAAGCGAAAAAACTGCTTGCGAACGCGCCCGCCGGATCCTCCGTCGCGCTCATGGTGGACAACGACGCCGCCCGCCAAAATCTGCAAAAACTCGCCGACGGCCTGGGCCACGCATTTCAGTACGAAACGACCGGCGACGGCTGCATCATCGCCACCTTTGCGGTACGGGAACCGCACGCCCCGGACGACGCACAGGACGGCGGCGGACTGACCGTGGCGATAGGAGCGAATGTTATGGGGCGCGGCGACGACGAACTCGGCGGAGCATTGATGAAAAGCTTCATCTTTTCGCTCACCGAACTGGAGGTTCCGCCGGAGTGCGTTCTCTTCTTCAATTCCGGCGTGCGCCTGACCTGCGACGGCTCCGCGGCTCTCGCGGATCTGGCTGCGTTGACCGCAAAGGGCGTTGTCGTCAATTCGTGCGGAACATGTCTGAACTTCCACGGCTTGACCGATCAACTCAAAGTCGGAGACATTACCAACATGTACGCCATCCTCGCCGCCATGGCCGGGGCAAAGCGCCTCATTAATCTTTAGCCTCTCTGCGGAACCGAATGAAGACAGCGGAAATTGTTCTCACCTTCCCCAATGCCCGAAACGCCCTGAGCGGCGAAAAAGCGCTCGGGGACGCCGGCGTCGCAGTCAGGGTAATGTCCCGCCCGTCCGTATTGGGCGAGGGGTGCGGCATATGCCTAAGGACCGATGAAGACAACCGGGACAGGACGGTTTTGATCGTCAACGAGGCGGGCATCGAAGTGGAGGCGATATTTTTGATGACCCGCACCAACGGCAAAAGTGAATATACGCGACTCTGATCATTCATCCTGCAGCGACATGTATTCCTCGGGCGTATCGACGTCTCCGAAAATACCGGGGTCGTCGACAGGAACGCCAAGCATCTTTTCCCCAAGAAGCGCCAAAATCTCCCGCGCACCTCTATCGCCCGTCAATTGCGTGATCTTGGGAAACAGCAACGGTGAAAGAATAACCGGATTCCCGCGCCGTCCCGAACATACGGGAGCTGTCGCCGGATGCGTCGCATCTCGTGCAACCGCGTCGCAATGCGATTGCGCGAGAAGGCGCAGCGTCTCACTCCGAACTCGCGGTTGATCGCCCAACAACACCATGACGCCGGACAATTCTTCGCATCCGGACGCCGCCGCGCATTCCACGCCGCACTTGAGCGATGTGCTCTGCCCTTCTCTCCAGCGCGGATTCTCCACAATGCGGATCGCCGTCCGCATCGCATCGCACTCTTTGCGAATCACCCGCCCGACGTGTTCCGCATCATGGCCAATCACCACAATCGGCGGGCGGACAAGGCCAAGTTCCGCGACCAAGGCGACAACATGCCCGAGCAGGGACTTTCCGCGCCACGGCAAGAGCAGTTTGCCGCCGCCCAGCCGCGTCCCGCCGCCGGCGGCCAGCACAACCGCCGCTATTCCGTCGGAAGAAGCCGGCATCGCAGTCCCTTTTGCTGAAGAGATCCAAGAAACATCCGGTGCACGATCCCGGGATAATGCCGCGACAATTCGCGGGACAATTCCACCCCCGACGCCTGCGCTCCGGGCAGATCGGCCTGGTTGCAAAAAAGAACGCGGACCGCATTGTGCGGTGTATTCTTGAACATCCCTTCGGGATGCGTCGCGAGACGCGCAACTGCTTCGGGAGAAATTTCATCGCCTTCGGCAAGACCGGTGACGGCGGAAAATTCGACGCCGCGGAAAACATTGCCGTGCTCGAAAGGCCTATTCATGCAGCCCAGTCCAAGCACGGCGACGGCGATTGATGTCCGGGAAGGAACCACCGGCTCGTGCGCGGCCGGGGCTTTTATCGGCCGACCGGCCGCCCCATCGGCTTCGACGACAATCCATTCGGCAACGCGACGGACGGCGAGTTCGTCAATCTCTTCGGGGCTATACCCGCGCACTTTTTCCGGCGAAACCCTTTTCCGGGGCGGCCGCGCCGCGAACAGTGCTCGCCCGCCGGATACGGCGAGCGAGGGCGGTTCTTCTCGTAGCGCAACTTCCAGCCATTCATCCGGCTCAGGACGGAACATTTTCGTGGTCGTTGTCAATAAAACAGAAGCGCCGCGCTCCGACAGCGATTTTCCCAACAAAAAAAGCAGGGATGTTTTGCCGCCGCCGCCGACAAGAGCTATAATACCGGGACCGAATGCATCGAGCTGTTCGCGAAGAGAGGCTTCACGGCTTTCCATGCCGAATCCTTTGTGAAAATGGAGCACCGCACATGACGCATCCCGATCCTTCCATCGTAGAACAAACCCGCATCGCAATCAAGGGAGCCGGCGAAATGGCCAGCGGCATCGCCGTCCGCCTCCACCGCGCGGGCTTCGCCTCCATCCTTATGCTCGATACGGAAAAGCCCAGGGCTGTCCGCCGGGCGGTGAGTTTCTGCGAAGCCGTCCACGACGGCAGACAAACCGTCGAAGACGTCACCGCCGTACGGCTGGATATCCCCGATTCCCTCGCCGATATATGGGAAGCCGGACACATAGCCGTCCTGGTCGATCCGGAATGGAAATCTCTCGAATGGTTCAAGCCCCGAGTCAGCGTCGACGCGGTTATCGCCAAACGCAACCTTGGCACCCGCATCGATGAAGCGCCGCTCGTCGTGGCGCTGGGACCAGGCTTCACCGCGGGCGCCGACGCGCACCGCGTCATCGAGACAAACCGGGGACACAACCTCGGCCGCATTCTCTCCGGCGGATCGGCCCAACCCAACACCGGCGTTCCCGGCGACATCGGCGGCTTCACCATCGAGCGGGTGTTGCGCGCGCCGGTTGCCGGAATTGTTGAAAACTGCCGGGCGATCGGCGATATGGTCAATGCGGATGATCGCTTTTGCACCGTTGACGGCATTCCTGTAACGGCGAAAATACCCGGCGTGGTTCGCGGCTGCATCCGCCCCGGCATCATGGCGGAGAAGGGACTCAAACTGGGGGATATCGATCCCAGAGGCAGGCGGGAATACTGTTTTTGCGTTTCCGAAAAAGCCGGCGCCCTCGGCGGCTCGGTGCTCGAGGCAATCTGCGGCCACCTGTTTGCCCGTCAACGCAAACCGCTATAGCAACTCTTCCAAAAAACGCCGCACCAGATTTCCGGAAAGCCGCTTTCGGTACTGCGCCGACTTGCGCGGCGTCAATTCCTCATACACCGCCTTCACCGCGCGCCCGATCAATTCGCGACTCAACGCTGCGCCCGTCATGACCGTTTCCAGTCCGGGCAGGCGGATCGGCGTCGGCGACATGCTGCCCGCCGCCGCACGGCAAACGACGACGACGCCATCGACAAGTTCCACATACAGCGCAAGCGAAACACGGGACAAGGTAAGAGCGGCCCGGGAGCCTCGCTTGAAAAACCATTGCCGCGCCGAGGCGGGCGGCACCGGCACAATGATCTCCGCCAACAGTTCGCCGGGACCAAGATTGGGTTTGCGGTAGCCGGAGATGAACTCGGGCGCCTCCATGACGCGTTCGCCGCCCTTCGACACGACCCGCGCCTTCGCTCCCAGAGCGAACAGCGCGCCGGGCAGATCCGCCGCTCCCGAGGCTGTGCAAAAATTTCCCCCCACGGTGGCGCGGTTGCGAATGGCGGGAGCGGCACAGGAAGAGGACGCCTGATGCAACGCGGGCAGAACATCCCGAATCATGCCGCACTCAATGATCTGGGTGTTGGTGACGCATGCGCCAATGCGAATTGCATCGCCAACCCGCGTGATTCGCTTCAACTCGGGGAGATTGAAGATATCCATCGCCGTGCGCGGCTCCAGCTTGCCGTCTTTCATTTCCGGACCTATATCGGTGTTCCCTGAAAGAATCAGGGCGGCGGGACGCCGGTCAAGAATATCCAGCGCCTCGTCAAGCGTGGCGGGGCTGAAATACATGTTCACCTCGTCGCCGGTAAAGACGGGCCTGGCTCCGCTTCCCTGACCGGTCTTTGGCGGATGGTAACCGTCGGCGACCGCCTTGTCCACCGCCGCGTATATCCTGCCATAGCCGGTGCATCGGCACAGATTGCCGGACAGCGCGGTGCGAACTTCCAGAAGGGAGGGCCGGGGATTGTCCTCAAGAAGACAGCGGGCGGCAAGAAGCATGCCGGGCGTACAGAATCCGCAGTGCACCGCGCCCTCATCCACGAAAGCCCGCTGCAACGGATCAAGGTTGTCGCGACCGCCCAACCCTTCAACAGTCAGAATTTCCGCGCCCGCCGCCTGCATCGCGGGAATCATGCACGCATTGACCAGCCTGCCGTTCATGATAACGGAACAGGCGCCGCATTCTCCCTCGCCGCAACCTTCCTTGCAGCCGTTCAGTTTCATGTCGGTACGCAAGACATCGAGAAGCCGCGTCAACGGAGCGGTTTCGATGTTGCGCTCGTTGCCGTTCACGGTCAGTTTGATTTTCATCGATTCCCCTTCCGTTCCGCGCTTTCCTTGTCCTCCAGCATGGCGAACAGCTTTTCCCCGGTTATGGGCGCTTCGACCGCGAAAACGCCGCAGGCATTGTCCACCGCCGCCGCAATGGCGGGCGCTCCCCCGTCGCACGCCAACTCGCCCAATCCCTTCGCGCCGAAAGCGCCGAACGGACTCGGATCCTCGAAAATCCTGACATCGAACCCGGGCGCGTCAAGCGTCGTGGGGATAAGGTAGGCGTTCAAATGTCCGGCCGAATATTTTCCGTCCGGCGTCAGCGTCATTTCCTCCAGGTAGCCCATGCCGTAGGATTGGAGAACGCCGCCGGCCATTTGGCCGTCCACCTGAATCGGGTTTATGGCCCGCCCCACCTCGCAGGAAACGGTCGAGTTCACAGGACGGATTTCGTAGGCGTCGAGGTCCACTTCGATCTCGACCGCCTGCGCCAGCCACGAATACCCCTTGTACGCCGCGCCGTGAAACTTTTCCTCGTCCCAAGAATATTTCGGGTCACGGTTCGGTTGAACCGCGCCGCGCCCAATCAAGCGCCCCCGCGCAGCCAGCCACTCCCGCGCCGCATCGTCAAGCGTGACGGCCGAGCCGTCCTCCAGACAAAACACGCCTTCGCCATACTCGTTGACGGCGACGCCCTTTTTTTCGGCGATGAACGTTTTCAGCTTGTCCAGAAGATCCCGGCCCGCATCGACGGCGGCGCGGCCAACGAACATGGCCGTGCGCGACGCGGCTGTGGGACCGCTGTTCGGATCGCGGGACGTGTCGGGAAGCGGATGGCTCAACCGATCCAGCGGAAGCTGGAGAACCTCGGCGACGTACATGGGCAACATGGTGTCGGTTCCCTGCCCCATTTCGGTGCTGCCGGAAAGAACTTCGATGCCGCCGGAGTCGGTGAACTCCACCAGAACAGTGGTGCCCATGGTGTCCTCGCCCGCGCCGGTGAAGCCGCCGCCGTGCATGCACAGGGACAGGCCGATGCCTTTGCGCAAGCGGCCGGCGTTTGTTTTTTCGTATTCGGCGCGCTTTTGGAGATACCCGGAACGCTTCACCACGTCCTCCAGCACCAAGGCAGCCGACGCTCCGTCCTCAAGTTCCTGACCGAAGGGAAAGGCATCGCCCCGGTGCATGATGTTTTTCATGCGAACGGCATACGGATCGATTCCCAGTGTGTCGGCGGCGAAATCCATTTGGCGTTCGATTGCGTAAATCGCCTGCGGCGCGCCGAACCCACGGAATGCGCCGTTGGGCGGCGTGTTGGTGGCGACCGCCCGGGCGCGAAGCCGGGCGTTGGGCACTTTGTACGCACCGGTGCAGTGCAACACGGCGCGAGCCAGAACCACCTTGGACATGGTTGTGCACGCGCCGCCGTCCACCAAAACGTCGACCTCGGCGGCGGTGATGGTTCCGTCCTTTTTCATGCCGATTTTATGATGTATTTTGGATGGGTGCCGCTTGGGAGTGACCAGCATGTCCTCGGTGCGGTCATACAGCATCCGAACCGGTCGGCCGCCCTTCTTCGCCAACAGCGCGACCCACACGGCCATAACCGAAGGGTAATCCTCCTTGCCTCCGAAAGCGCCTCCCGTCGTGGTCTGGCGCACAACGACATTTCGGGTATCGATGCCCAGCGCCATGGCGAGCGCGTTATGGACATAATGCGGACACTGCATCGAGCCGGCGACTTCCACCCCGTCCGGGGTGGGCCAGGCGGCCATGCCGCAGTTTTCAAGATATATGTGCTCCTGCAAACCGGTGCGATAGGTATTCTCAATAATGACATCAGCCTCGGAAAACCCCTTCTCCACATCGCCCCGGTTGACGCGAAACTCGTCCATCACATTGTTCTCTCCCCACACGCGCGACTTCATCGCCAGCGCATCCTCGATGGTGAGGGCGGGGTCCTCGGCGTCTATCTCGGGATACAGCGCCGCAAGCGCCCCGGCCAAGGTCTTTTCGTCGGGAGCGGCAACCAGGGCCAGCGCTTGGGTAGCGTAGGTGATTTTTTCCTCCGCCAGCGCTTCATAGTCGTCGCGGATCATGTGAACGGCGTTGACGCCCGGAATGTCCGAAGCAAAGACGCAAATCACCCGCGACCAGTCAAACTCGGGATCGCGGGTAATTTTCCGAAGACGCCCGGCGGCGACGGGCGAACGGAGCACGCCGGCGACCCATGCGTCCGCCATATCGAGATCGGCGACATAGACCGCCGTCCCCGCCACCTTGTCGAGCGCGTCCAGTCTGGGCAGGGATTTGCCCACGTATCTGAATTCACCGGAAGACATCGCATCTCCTCTGCATTCGCCAATGCGAAACAACGCTTCTAGTCAACTTCGATGACGACGGATTCCTTGTGCTGTTCGGGATCGGGGGGGAAGATAATGTTCATCACTATGCCGATGATGCAAACGGTCGCCACCGAGTCCTTGAACAGGTACTGGAAAAGCGTGTTCATCTGCCCATACGATTCGGGGGCGGCGGTGCCCAGCCCCATGCCCATGGCAAGGGTCGTGGAAAGAACGATGATGTTGCGTTGGCTAAAACCGGATTTGGCAATCAGCTTGATGCCGTTGATGGTGATCATGGCGAACACGCTGATGACCGCGCCGC
>DAIPJX010000304.1:0-2036 GCA_036770065.1 Planctomycetota bacterium | reverse complement strand
AACCGGCGGAAAAAGCGGCCGCCAAACCCCGGGCCGTTCGCCGGACAACGCCCGGCAAGGATAATCTGCTCATAGTCGAATCGCCGGCCAAGGCGAAGACGATCAAGAAGTTTTTGGGCGGCGATTTTGTCGTCAAGGCGTCGATGGGGCATGTGCGCGATATTCCGAGCCGTGGCCGCGACCGTTCCGACATTGGTATTGATTTCCAGAACCATTACCAGCCGTATTATGTGCCGATTGACTCGCGTGAAAAGGTCATCAAGGAACTTCGTGCCGCCGCCGACAAGGCCGCCCACGTCTATCTCGCTCCCGACCCGGACAGGGAAGGGGAGGCGATTGCCTGGCATTTGAAGGAAATGCTTGATCTGCCGGACGACAGGGTAAGCCGCGTCACTTTCAACGCCATTACCAAGTCCGCCGTCAGGGAGGCCATCGAGCATCCGGCCAAGGTGAACATGGATTTGGTCAATGCCCAGCAGGGCCGCCGCGTGCTTGATCGTATTGTCGGGTATCGGTTGTCGCCGTTTTTGTGGAAAAAGGTGACGAAGGGGTTGTCCGCCGGGCGGGTGCAGTCCGTCGCCGTTCGTTTGGTGGCCGAGCGGGAGAAGGAAATCCAGGCGTTTCAAACGACCGAGTTTTGGCGTATTCGGGCGGAGCTTGCGTCGCGCGAAGCGCCCGAGCAGCCGTTTTCCGCCGAGTTGGTCGGCTGGAAGGGCGGCGAATTCGTTGTGCCCGGTTCCGACAAAAAAGCGCCGCGCACCCCGACCGCTCCCGACGAAGCGACGGCGAAAGCCATTGCCGACGCCTTGACCGGCGTTCCGTACACGGTTACGGACGTAACCGAACGCGAAGTCAAGGGCAGGCCGTCGGCGCCGTTCATAACGTCGAGTTTGCAGCAGGCCGCGTCCAACCTGCTTCGTCTCGGCGCGCAGCGGACCATGCGCATTGCCCAGCAGTTGTATGAGGGGGTTGAGCTTGAAGGCGGAGAGCCGACCGGTCTTATCACGTATATGCGTACCGACTCCACCCGCGTCGCGCCGGAAGCGATTGCGGAGGTTCGCGAGTATATTGCGGGCGCGTTCAAGCCGGAGTATCTGCCGGAGAAGCCGAACGTGTATTCCAGCCGGAAGGGCGCGCAGGACGCGCACGAGGCGATTCGTCCGACCTCGGTCCATTTGACGCCGGAGCGGGTCAAGGCGTTTTTGTCGCCGGAGCAGTACCGGTTGTACGAATTGATTTGGCGTCGTTTTGTCGCGAGTCAGCTTGCGCCGGCCGAATACCGGATTACGACGGCGAAAATCGCCGCCGGCGACGGTCTTTTCGAAGCCAAGGGCAGGCGGGTGTTGTTCGACGGGCACACCGTCGTATCGCTCGCCGCGGCCAAAAAGAAGAAGAAGGAGGAGGAGGCGCACGCTTCCGACGACAACGACGGCAAGGAAAAGCAGGACGAGGAGCAAATCCTGCCGAAGCTGGAGAAGGATCAGGAGCTGGATGCCCGGTCGCTTTCGCACACCCAGCACTTCACCCAGCCGCCGCCCCGGTACACCGAGGCGAGTCTGGTTCGCGAGTTGGAGAAGGAGGGGATTGGCCGTCCGTCCACGTATGCGCCCATTGTCCAGACGATTCAGGAGCGCGGGTATGTGCGGCAGGAGAACCGGCGTTTTCACGCGACCCAGCTTGGCATGGCGGTGACGGGGATTTTGACCGAGAATTTCCCGGAGATTATGGACGTCAAGTTCACCGCCCAGATGGAATCCGATCTCGACCGTGTGGAAGAGGGGCAGGTTGAGTGGTCGAATCTTGTCGACCGGTTTTACAAGCCGTTCGAGAGCAAGTTGAAGGATGCGATGGCCAATTCGCAGCCGTTGAAGGGCGTTCCCGCCCCGAACGGGGAGAAATGCCCGATATGCGGCGGCGACATGATGATTCGCTATTCGCAGCGCGGCGCTTTTCTGGGGTGCTCGAAATATCCCGACTGCGCCGGCACCCGGCAACTGCCCGGCGAAGAGGCGGAGAACGAACCGGACGACGAAGCC
>DAIPJX010000122.1:0-7255 GCA_036770065.1 Planctomycetota bacterium | reverse complement strand
GGGGAAATTGGTTGACGGGTTTGGCGGGACGTGATTGGATATGGGAGAGGAGCCGCCATGGGGATGGCGGCCGCTGTCGCCGATCATTCACAATTGGAGGAAATCCCATGTGCATGCGCCGTCCGTTCGCCAAAGCAGGAATCTTCCTTGTTGCGGTTTTGGCGCTGTTTTCGCTTGCTGTCGCCGCCGAGCCTTCGCATGACGAACTGGTCAAACTGGCGCAGGCGGAAGGAGCGCTCACCATTTACACCAATTCATCGCGCCACAGCAACGCCGGCGAAACATTCGAAAAAATGTACGGCATAAAAGTGTTCTCCACCCAACTCAAGGATATGGAGATTATCGAAAAAATTTCACGGGAAGCGGCCGCCGGCGTGAAGGGGGCGGATCTCGTTTTTGTGCAGGACAGCGGGCGCGTATACGGCGAACTCCTCGAACCGGGATACGCGGTGAATTACATTCCTCCCTCCATGGCGGACATTATCCCGGAAATGGATCTGAATCCACTGGTGTTTGAATTCGTCATCAAGGGGATCGTGTTCAACAGCGAGAAAAGCGAAGAAAGCCCCATTGCCAATATTTGGGAACTGACCGATCCGGAATGGAAAGGCCGCGTGCAGATGAAGGATCCCTTGCAGGAAGCGGTCAACATCAACTTCCTTTCCATGCTTACCCGCGAAGACTGGTCCGGCAAACTGGCCGCAGCCTACGAAGAACATTACGGCAAGCCGATCGAACTCACCACCGAAAACGCCGGATACGAATGGATAAAACGCTTTTTCTCCAATGGCGTTATTTTGGGAACGTCCGACACCAAGCTTGCCGAAAATGTCGGCGCGACCGGACAGGACAAACAATTGATCGGCATTTTCACGACGAACAAAACCAGAAGCGCGGGACAGAAGAACCTGGCGTTGGGAATCGCGAAAAACATCACCCCGTTCTCCGGATTCTATTATCCGATGTACGTTCTTCTGCCGTCAAACGGCCAGAACATCAACGCGGCCAAGCTGTTCGCCGAGTTCATCCTTACCGCCGACGGGTTCAAGCCGTGGACCGACTCGCCCGGCGATTATCCCTCGAACCCCGAAATCAAAACAAACGAACACGATATTCCCATGACCGAATGGGCGAAAATCCTGGTGCGCGAAGATCCCGAATGGAGCTTCGAAAAGCGGGCCGAAGTGGAAGACTTCTTGAACGGCATCCTCTAATTCTTCGCCGGGGACAGCATGTTCTTCGTTTTCAATCGCGCAAAAAACTATGTGAAAAAACCCCATAACGTGATTCTGGTCGCGTTGCTGGTTATTCTCGGCTACCTTATCATCGTCCCGCTCTTCAGCATTCTCATGGATACGTTTCTCGTCCATTCGTCCGAAGTGCGGCGCGTTCGGGGATCCGCCGTTGGCGACGCGACCGGATACCATTGGAAAATGGTGTTTGCGGACAAAGGCAGTTACAATCTGCTGTATAAGCCGCTCATGAATTCGCTCGTCTGCTCCCTCGGGCCATGCGCCGTCGCCATCGCGCTTGGAGGCGGGTTCGCCTGGCTTATCGCCCGAAGCAATATCCGCTGCAAAAAAGCGCTGTCCGCATTGTGCGTTTTTCCGTACATCATGCCGTCCTGGACGCTTGCGCTCGCCTGGATGAACGTTTTCAGGAACTCCCGCATAGGCGGCGCTCCCGGCATGTTCACCGCGCTGACCGGTCTCGAAACGCCGGACTGGTTCGCCTATGGGCCTTTTCCCATCATTGTCGTTACGGGACTGCACTACGCGCCGTTCGCCTATATTCTCATAGGCGGCATTTTGCGCAACATGGACGCGAATCTCGAAGAAGCGGCGATGATTCTCGGCACGCCGCGCACGCGCATCATGTGGCGGATAACCGTGCCCATCGTCATGCCCGCCATTCTTTCCACATTTCTTCTCGTCTTCTCCTCCGCCCTTTCTTCTTTCGCCGTCCCCGCGTTTCTCGGACTTCCCGTGCGTTATCAGGTGCTGACGACGCAGTTGTTCCGCACCCTGAACGGCGTCAATCCCGGATACGGCTTCATCCTGGCGCTCATCATGATGCTGTTCGGGACCGTCATTCTTTTCGTCAACCAGCGCATCATAGGCAGTCGAAAATCATATACCACCGTCACCGGAAAAAGCGCCAACGCGTCGCTCGTCAACCTTCGCGGCTGGCGGACGCCGATAACCGTTCTTGTCTGTTTCGGACTGTTACTGGTCTCGGTCGTGCCGCTTGTCAGCTTCGCGGTGCAGTCGCTTATCATCGCGCCCGGCGATTATTCGTTCGGCAATTTTTCGCTGCAATTCTGGATCGGGGACGGCAACCCGCTGATCGCCAATTCCGAACCGGGAATTCTCCGCAATCCCCAAATCTATTTCGGACTCTGGAACAGCCTCCGCCTGTCGTTCTTCTGTTCGGCGGCGGCGGGAACAATAGGCTTTCTGGCCGGATACGCCATTGTGCGCCGCCGGGGATCGTTTCTTTCCGAAGCGGTCAACAACCTGACCTTTTTCCCGTACCTCATGCCCGCCATGGCGTTCTCCGCCGTCTATCTTTCCATGTTCGCGACGTCATGGGGACCGGTTCCGGCGCTGTACGGCACCTTCTTTCTTCTGGTGCTGGTGGGCACAGTCAAATACCTGCCCTTCGCCTCCCGGGCCGGAATCAACTCCATGCTCCAGATAAGCAGGGAAATAGAAGAGGC
Source organism: Planctomycetota bacterium (assembly GCA_036770065.1). Taxonomy (GTDB): domain Bacteria; phylum Planctomycetota; class SZUA-567; order SZUA-567; family SZUA-567; genus JAJBSZ01. The sequence continues at coordinate 4,536 of DAIPJX010000122.1, read as the reverse complement.
GGGCACGGTGCTGGGCATCGGCTGGTGGAAGCGGATGACGCATATCATCATTCCCATTCAGAAGTCGTCGTTCATCTCCGGGTATCTTTTGCCGTTCATTTCCTGCATGCGCGAGCTTTCGCTGTTCATCCTGCTGGTGACGCCGGGCACGAAAATGCTCACGACCATGCTGTTCCAGTATAATGAAAAAGGCTGGGACCAATACGCCAACGCCATCAATCTCATCATCATAGTCATTGTCCTGGCGGTGAATTTCATCATCAACAAAGTGACCGGAGCGTCCATAGACAAAGGCATCGGAGGCTGAACAATGCCGGAAATAGTTCTTCAGAATATAGGCAAGCGGTTCGGCAAATCCGGCGCCGTGGAAAAACTCGATCTCACCGTCAACGACGGCGATTTCGTCACGCTTCTCGGGCCTTCCGGCTGCGGAAAAACAACGACGCTTCGCATGATAGCCGGTCTGGAAACGCCGACGGAAGGGCGCATTTACATCGACGGCAAACCGGTGTATTGCAGTGAAACGGGAGTCGACGTGCCGCCGGACAAACGGGATGTCGGTTTTCTGTTTCAAAATTATGCGCTTTGGCCACATATGACGGTGGCGAAGAATATCTCCTTTGGCCTTGAAAACCTCAAATGGGAGAAGAAACGGATTGGTTCCCGGGTTGACGAATTGCTTGCGCTGCTTCGTATCGGGGATCTCGGCGGACGCTATCCCTCGGAACTGTCGGGCGGACAGCAACAGCGAGTCGCGATTGCGCGGACCCTGGCGCCGAATCCGCGGGTATTGCTCATGGACGAACCGCTTTCGAATCTCGACGCCAAGCTCAGGATGGAAATGCGCACCGAATTGAAACGCCTGCACATGGACACGCATTCCACGTTTGTGTATGTCACGCACGATCAACTCGAGGCGATGACGCTGTCCACAAAAGTATGTTTGTTGAAGCAGGGCGTTCTGCAACAATACAGTCCGCCGCTTGAGGTATACGGGCGCCCCGTCAACACGTTCGTCGCCGATTTTGTCGGCAGTCCCAGCATCAATCTTGTGCCGTTCACGTGCGATGGACTGGAAGCGGACGGCGCGGTCCGGCTGGTCAACCGGGACATGCGGCTCGCATTTTATCCGAACGGAAAAAACTCCGGGCCGCCTTCCGATTCCGGAAGCGGCGTCATACTGGGACTAAGGCCGGAGTCGGTCGCCATCGGTCATGGCGACGGACTTTCAGCCGAAGTGTATTCCTCGCTTCCGTCGGGGATGGAGACGGTCGTCAAAACACGTTTGGGCGGGACGACGTTGTTGTCGGTCGTGTTTGGAAGCATTGACTTCAAGGCCGGCGAAAAAGTCGCGCTTGTGTTCGAGGGCGACGCGTATGCGCTGTTCAGCGGCGACACAGGCGACGCCATTGGGTCGGGTCGCCTGCGGCCGATATGATGCATTTCCCGCTTTCTATTCGCAGGCGAGAAATTGCCGCTCTTCCTCCCCCATTGTCACGTCGGCGAAATTGAGCGAGTCGCGAATGTGTTCCGGTTTGCTGCTTCCTATGATCGGAAGCGCCGGGAACGGAGCCGACGTCAAATACGCAAGCGATATGCCGGCGGGATTGATTCCGGTTCGGCCGCTCATTTCGCGAACGCGCTCGAGACGGTCGCGATTGTTTTCCGGCGGGAAACGCTTCCGGAATTTCTCCGGAAGCGCGTCCCCGCTCTCCGCAATCATTTTCGAAAACAGGCCGTGAGCCTGCGGAGAAAATGCCATAACCGGCATCCGGCTGGAAAGATAATAGCCGTATTCATCGTCATTCATGCAAACAAGCGTCGGATCGGCCCAATCCTCGGGAGTCGAACGCGCCAGGCTCCACTGAATCTGGGAAATTTCGATTCCGTGCCTTCCGTTCCTCTTCGCATAGTCGTTCGCTTCCGCGAGACGTTTCCCCGACCAATTGGACGCGCCCAAATGCATTGCCTGCCCCTTGTCCACCAACGGCGAGATCATGTCGATTATTTCGCCGACAGGCATCGCCGGATTGTCGCGATGCAAAAACCATATGTCCACATGATCCATCCGGAGCGTTTCAAGGCTTGAAGCGATTTCTTCATTCACATTTTTTTCCGAAATGCGGCTGTTTTGCATCGCCGTTCTTTCCGGATGCGCGCCTTTCGTCACGATGGTCGAACGCTGGCGAACGCCGTTGGCCGCCATCCATTCGCCGAGCAGCTTTTCGCTTTCCGAAATGCCGTTCGTTTCCATCCAGGAATAGATGTGCGCGGTGTCGAAAAGATTGCCGCCGAGTTCGTAATAGGCGTCCATGATCCGGAACACCTGGTCGGCGGGAACGCTTTCGCCGAAGTGATCGCAACCCAGGGCTATTTGCGAAACACGCGCCGGTTTCGCCGTATCGGAAAACAGTTCAAGATATTTCATGCGAGAAACCTCCTGTCGAAAATGGACGCCGGTTTTCCCCAATTGACCCGTTGCACCACCATAAACGAAAATTCCGGCATAGTCATGTAAAAATCCCACCGCGACGTCGCTGGCCGCCCAAAGCTCCATCGCGGCGCTGCCGGTCAATCTCGAGGCGGCGGCGAAAATCGTCGAAGGCGGGGACTGGATGGAAAAGAATCCCGAAGGCGATGGGGACTACAGGAACGACGAACATATCGAGACGCTCAACGGCGGCGAGAAAAGCCGGGTGACGTGGGGTTAACAGCATCGGTGGAAACATGTATACTTGTCCCGGACCCGATTCGGGGTCCGGGATTTTTCTGCGGCAATATGCGAAAGAAGAGCAGATGGAAGAACGCCCGGTTCACTTTTCCGACAATTTCACCATCCGTCCGGCGACGGCGGAAGACGTTCCGGCCATCCTGTCCCTGGTTCGCGGCCTCGCCGCGTACGAGAAAATGGAGAGCGCCTGCGTCGCCACCGAAGCCGGATTGAAGGAATGGATCTTCGACAAGGGAAAAGCCGAGGCCGTCATTGGCGAGGCCGCCGGGAGGGTGGTTGGGTTTGCCCTGTTTTCGGGTTCTTTTTCGACGTTCCTCGCCAAGCCGGGCATTTATCTTGAAAACCTGTTCGTCATTCCGGAAATGCGCGGGCGCGGCTATGGCAAGCGGCTTCTGCAATACCTTGCCAAGCTGGTCGTGTCCCGCGGGTACGGCAGGCTGGAGTGGGTCTGCCTCGACTGGAACAAGCCAAGCATCGATTTTTACCTGTCGCTCGACGCCGTGCGGCAAAACGAATGGACAACCTATCGGCTGGCGGGCGATGCGCTCGACGCGCTTGCCGAAGCAAATCTCGACCGCACATAAATCGCTTACGGAAGCATCCGGTAGCCGATTTCCCGCCCCACCTCCGGAATCACCGGAAGGAGCCATGCGGCCATGCCCGCGGGCGAAGTCAGGATCAGGTTGTTTTCTTCCGTGCGAAGCGTTCCTTTTTCCCCGGGCGGAATCGCTGTTTCAAGCACGTCGATGCCGGGAAAGTTCGCATTGTAGCGGCGAAGATGGTAAGCGACATAATCCGCAAGCGCGTATCGGCTGTCTTCGCCCAACTTTACGTCCCATTCAACCAGACGCCGATCATCGCCGCGCTCCAATGTTATAGCGGCAACGCCGGGAAAATCTTCCGCTCTGCCCGATGCCATAACCGTCATATAATCGGTTCCGAACCGATCATTCTCGCCGACGCCGAGGCAGAATTCAAAATCGCCGATTCGTATCCGGCGCACCGCCTCGCCGTCGGGCGTTTCCACCATATCCATGTCGATATAGCTGATCGGCGTTTTGGCAAGCAAGTCAATCCACCCGGTCAAGCGCCTGTACTGCCGCTTGAATCGATCCCGATTTTTCACCAAACCGACCACCGACCAGTTCCAATGACGGTACTCGTCCATCCATAGGCTGACTGTGAGCGTGTCCGGCACAAACGCGAGCATATCGAGATTGAAGGGATAGAGGAGATTGCGATCAAGGCCAAGCAGTTCGAGATACGGAAGCGGCTCCGCAATCGTAATGCGCGCCATGTCGTCATGATCCTGTTCACCGGGAACAAGCGTGTATCGGGACGCGTCGGTCAGGTACGGCGGACGCGTGAACAATCCGTCCACGCGCACGTCGAATCCGATGTACGTATCGTCCAGCGAATGCGCGTGAACCGATCCCGAGTGCGGCGGATTCAAGCGCAGCCGCGCCATTTCCGATCGGATGTCCTTCCCCGTCACCATGGACAACGCGCCGATGACCGGGCGCGGATAAAAATACAGGCCGACGCTTTCCGGGCTTTCCCGCAAAAATTCCGCCAACCGCTTCGACCAGGCCGCGCCCCCGGCATTGCCGCCGGTCAGCGCCTCAAGCGTCGCGCGGTCGGTCGCGAAAGAAACGGTCCCGTCGTTCCAGTCGAACTCGGCTGCGTCGGGAGCAACCCCAAGCGCTTCAAGCCACGCAACCGCTCCGTCCCGTCCGCTTTTCCATTCGGGAAAACGCCAGCCCGCGCCCGCGGTGCGGGCGTTCGTCATGGCTCCGTTCTGCGGC
>DAIPJX010000121.1:0-7278 GCA_036770065.1 Planctomycetota bacterium | reverse complement strand
TCGAGCGCTGCCGCGCTCTCTCAAACGGCGTGATGCAAAGTTTTATTCCTCCACTTCGGCGACGACCCTGAGAGGGAATGAGTCCATCCCCTTTATCGGTACGGGAAAAGCATAGGCAATAAAACGGTTGCGGGGAAGACTGTCAAGGTTGGCGAGATTCTCGATAAGCAATATGTCATGCGTGAACAGCGCGGCATGATTGACATGCTCTTCGCTGCCGGGAATCTCGACGCCGCCCGCGTCAACACCCATCATCTTGACACCCTGATCCGCAATCCAGCGTATCGCTTCATTGGAAAAATACGGGCTTTCGCCATATTCCGGCGTTCCATACTTATCCGAATACCCAAGGTTGAAAAAGACGATATCACCCTTTTTTATGCCCCCCGCGGCAGCGCACGCATCCATAACCGTATTCTTGCCAAGAGGCGATCTGGGGGGAAGTCCTTTCAGGTTGACGAGAACAGTCTCGCCGCAATATCTGTCGACCGGTATGGCACCGAGATCGGCCTTGTCCTTGAACAGGTGATACGGAGTCTCGATATGCGTCGCGATATGATTGACCATGTTGATTTCATGCATGATGTACCACTGGTTCTCAAGGCGCACCACATTGGGATTGACCTCGTCGGCGCCGATCATTTTTACCGAAAACTTCCGGTTCGCCGCCGCCGGATCGATTATGTGCGTCAGATCATAGAATTTTTTCATGCCGAGTCCCCAGTCGTTCCGAAATGAATCCATGCCGAACCGCAAAAGGAAGAAGAAAAAAAAACCGCATTCCCAACAATAGCGAGGAATGCGGTAAATTTAGTATGGTCGGGGAGACTGGATTCGAACCAGCGGCCTCTTCGTCCCGAACGAAGCGCGCTACCAAGCTGCGCCACTCCCCGATATAACCCGCGCAGACGACAACCGGAGACTGTCGCTGTCAGGAACGAAAAATACTACCCACTTCCCATACCCATGTCAAGATGTTCCCGAAAAAGAAAACGACCCGGAGCACCCGGGTCGTATGTCCATGCCTGTTCGGCGCTTTGCGAGTCGCGGGCCTATGGATAGCAATACCTCGGCGACGGCACAACCACAACCCCGGGATTGCACCGATAAACCGGGGCGGGCGTATAATAATAGTTCGGACCGTAATTATACGGCCTGGCGTACGGACGGTAATGCGGCCTGGCGGGAGGAGGAGGAGGTCCATAACCGAAACCGAAACCCCAACCGCCGCCACGGTGATGCCCGCCACGGGAAATACGATGGCCGCGACGATTTTCAAACCGCCCCTTCTCGCCCGAAGGTCTGAGTGCCAGCCGTGTGTCGACGGCAAATGACGACGAACCGGACGATACCATCAACACCACCGCAAGCAAGCCAAGCGCAATCACCTTTTTCATGGCGTTTCTCCTGTAAACAATCCAAACGGACGACACCAACTATTTTTCTGGTTCATTATGACAGTGCCGCCACAAAAAGGATTGTTACAGAATATTTTCGTTGCTCACCCGATCCAACAGTAAAATCATAATAACTGTGCGCGGAACATAGGTTTTGGCATCGGCGCGCTCGTTTTCCAAATCGTGCTGGGAATACGTTTCAACCCCAAGACCGTCAATAGTTGGAATGTAACGCGACGTAAAATTGCCGATGGAAACGCCGCCGGTGGCCCATTCGGTCACGTCGGCGTTGTACAGGTCTTTCGCAAGCTCCTTGTAGATTTCCGCCAACTTGCCCGCTTCGGGTGTTTTTTCCATTGCCGGCATATAGTTGGACGGGCCGACAACAGTTACGGTAGTGCCGACGACGGTCGGCGAAGCGGCGATTCTGTGGATTTCCGCATCGACATATTCGCGTTCCGCTTCCTTGAAGCCACGAATGTCGAACTTGGCGTAGGCGCGGTTGGGAATGGCGTTGACTTTGGTGTTGGTTGTGCTGACAACGCCTACATTGATGGTGACGGGCGGGATGAACTGCCCGTAATCGACAATGCCGCGTTGTTCCAGCGCTTCGGGAGTATAATCGGCGGGATTGTCCGGGAGGGGACTGGCGAGCTGCATGATGCGGACAATCTGGTTCGCCAATTCAACGGTGGCGCTGGCGCTGGACTGGGCGGAATTGCCGGCGTGCCCGGTTTGGCCTTCGACATTCAGTTCATAGTTCACAACCCATTTGCGCTGCGTGTTCATGCCCCAGTTGGGCGGAGACGAATCGACGGACAGGGTGAGATCGTGCTTTTGCGCCAGTTCGGCGAGGATTTCGTCTTCGGTGGCGGATCCGGTTTCTTCTTCCGCGTCCCAGTAGATGGTCAGTTCCGCGAAGTTGGTGAAACCGAGATCGTTCAGGAGGCGGGCGAACATCACCACTTGCGCGACGGACGCCTTGCTGTCGCCGGCGCCGGGGCCTTTGACAAGTCCGGTGGATTCGTCATAATGGTACGGTTGTTTCTCAAGACTGCCCACCGGCTGCACCGTGTCGGTGTGACCGAGAATCAAAATGCGAAGCGCGCCGTCGCCTTTGATGTTGGCGATCGTGTGCGTGCCTTTTTCGTTCGGGCGGAATTCGAACGAATAGCCGAGCGGTTCAAGCTGGTCCTTGAGCCAGGCGGTGATTCTTTTGCTGCCTTCGACATCGCCGGTGGGCGATTCGAATTCGGTCACGGTTTTATGGACTTCGAGAAAGGCCGGGAACGAATCCTCGACGGTTTTCTGAACGACGGCCGCATCCAGACGATCGGCTGCCCGGGCGGAACAGGCGAGACCGAGAACCAGCAACACAACAACACACATTCGACGCATGCTTCTTCCTCCTATAAAGAATGGACAGAAAGGACATTCTTTTCATGATTGGGGATATGTCAAGCATGCGTCCCGGGCGAATCGCCGCCGGGCCCGGGAAAGCAATGGCGAAAACCGGGACTTTACCGCGCATCGGACAGTATTGTATGATGGCCGGGGAAGGAGCCGCGCCTCCGCCGATCAAACGGCAACGTCGGCGAAAAAATGGGCTGTCCGTCTGGTCGACTCCGCCGCTTCAGCCTCCAACGCATAAGGAACCCCATGTTAGACAATCAAAACAAACGTCCCGCATTGTATTATTACATGCTTGTGCTTTTGGGCGTCATGATTTTGAATTCGTTGTTGTTCCCCGCCTTGTCCCGGCAGTCGGTGGCCGAGGTTGATTACGGCACGTTTCTCAAACAGCTTGACGCGGGCAAAGTGACGGAAGTCACTCTGGAGGACGAGCGCCTTCGGTATACCGCCGCGGACGACGAGGGGAAGGACGGGTTGTTCGTCACCGGCGCGTGGCAGGATCCGGAGCTGGTGGACAAGCTGCACGAGCACAGCGTCAAATTTACCCGCGTGGTTCCGCACGAGAATTCGCCGATCGTCAATTTTTTCCTTTCGTGGATTTTGCCGCTGTTCATCTTCATCCTGTTGGGGCAATTTTTCGCGAGGCGGTTGCAGCAGTCGTTTGGCGGGCGCAACGCCATGACGTTCGGCAAGTCCAACGCGAAGATATACGCCGAAAACGAAACGGGAAAGACGTTCGCGGATGTCGCGGGGCAGGACGAGGCGAAGGACGCGTTGTCGGAGATCGTCGACTTTTTGCATTCGCCGGACAAGTATACGGCGATTGGGGCGACGTTGCCGAAAGGAGCGTTGTTGGTGGGGCCTCCCGGAACGGGCAAAACGCTTTTGGCGCGGGCGGTGGCGGGCGAGGCGCACGTTCCGTTTTTCTCGATTTCCGGGTCGGAGTTTGTCGAGATGTTTGTGGGCATGGGCGCGGCGAAGGTTCGGGATTTGTTCAAGCAGGCATCGGAGAAGGCGCCGTGCATTATTTTCATCGACGAAATAGACACGATCGGCAAGAAGCGCGATTCCGGCGGAATGATTGGCGGCAACGACGAGCGCGAGCAGACGTTGAATCAGTTGTTGGCCGAGATGGACGGGTTTGACGGGAAGAAGGGGGTGGTGATTCTTGCCGCGACGAATCGTCCGGAATCTCTCGATGCGGCGTTGTTGCGTCCGGGGCGGTTTGACAGGCGCGTTCCGGTGGAGTTGCCGGATCTTGCCGGCCGCGAGGCGATTCTTCGGGTGCATGCGAAGAAGGTGCTGATCAAGCCGGACGTCGATTTCAATCTTGTGGCGCGGGCCACCGCCGGGGCGTCGGGCGCGGATTTGGCGAACATCGTCAATGAGGCGGCGCTCAGGGCGGTTCGGGAGAAGCGCGGCACGGTGGAGCAGGTGGATTTGGAGGAGAGCGTCGAGACGGTGATAGCGGGGTATCAGCGCAAGAGCACGGTTATTTCTCCGGAAGAGAAGCGCATGGTGTCGTATCACGAGATTGGCCACGCGCTGGTTGCGGCGAAGATGACGGATGCGGCGCCGGTTCACAAGATTACGATAGTTCCGCGTTCTTCGGGTGCGCTTGGGTATACGATGCAGGTGGACGAGAAGGAGCGGTTCCTCATGACGCGCGAGCAGATTCTTGCCCGCATTGCGACGTTTGCGGGCGGTCGCGCGGCGGAGGAGGTTGTGTTTGATACGATGACGTCGGGCGCGGCAAACGATATTGAGAGAATGACGCAGTTGGCGCGTTCGATGGTGGCGAGGTTCGGGATGAATGACGAGTTTGGAATGGTTGCGATGGAGACGTTGCAGAATCGTTATTTGGGCGGCGATGCGTCGTTGGCGTGTTCGGACGAGACGGGTGCGAAGATTGACGCGAAGGTGGTGGAGGTGGTTCGCGGGGCGCATGACAAGGCGGTTGAGATTATCAAGGACAACATGGACAAGTTGCATCGTTTGGCCGAGTATCTTATGGAGCGCGAGACGATTACCGGCGAGGAGTTCATGGGCATTCTTGAGGATGCGTCCATGCCGAAGGCCGACTAACGTGGCGTATTCAGTAAAAGTCCGTGTCGGACACACAGTCTTTTACTGAATATGGAATGTCCGGGAGCCTTCGGCATGACTGCGAGGAGCGATGACGGGTTGCTCGATGATAGACGCATGCGCAAAAAAATCACCCGCGCTAACAGACAACGGACCACTCGAAACAGGCTGCACCATCACAGGAAGCTTGATCTGATTCTCCGGCCTCCCAAGTGCCGCCTGACGAGAACGGAACGCATCATACGTGCCGTCGCCAAATAATACTATGCGCGGATACCGAATGCGACCGTCATCACGCTTCGACTGATACTCGCAATTGCGATGCATCAACTCATCATCGAAAACAGCAAGCAACTCCGTCAAACGCGCACGCAACATCGTATTCCGGTGACGAGGCATATCAGCCCCGCCCGCACACTCAAGCCCCAAAACGTACCGCGCACACCCGTCCTCAATCTCATACGTAACGCTAAAACCATTCAAAAGCGGACCCGCGGCAGTCGCCGCATCCATAGACGCAACCACCTGATCCTCAGTCACCTTCTCACCCGTCGCCGACAAAACCGAACCGGCCCGGCGTTCAAACGCAACCACCGGCGTCCTCTGATTAAACCCGGTCACACGAACCAAATCCCCCATATCATAACGATACAAGCCGCCCGAAGTCGATATGATCAACCGGTACAAACCGCCCCTGTCCAATTGACCGGCAAGCAGCGTCGGCGTACTCCCCGCCGGATCGCCAACCGACTCAGGAACAAACTCGAGAGCATGCCCCCCAATCGCCAACGTCCCCGACGCCGTCCCGTCCGCAAGCGGAATCGAAAACGTCCCCTCCGACGCGCGCAACCCAAGACAACGCTCCGTCGTCGTCCCCCACAAGGCGGCGACATGCGGAAGATAAAAAGAAGACGAACCGCCCTGCCACGTCAATAGCATCTCAATATTGGGCCAGGCGGCGGCGGGAGAAAGCGAACCGTCCGTCCGAAGAATCTCCCGGAGTTCACGCGCACGCACAGCGTTCGGCCGAAACAAGGAACCGATCTTTTTTTCGAGCGGAGTGCCCCCGGAACGGGCAAACGGGTGCCCCTTCGCAACGCATTCAATCAACCGCTCCGACTCCCTGTCGAGCCGGTTCGCCATGGCGATAAGGGTGGACGGATTGGCCGATGTGACCACGCGCAAATCCTTTTCGGCCAAAGCGAACAAAAGCATGCTGAACCAGCGATCATCCGCCGACGGCAACTCCTGAAGCTGAAACGGCGTCGCCTGACGCCGACGGACGGGAATGGACTGGGTCGCAAGCTGTTTGCCGCTCATGGCGCCGTATGGAATGCCTCCGGCGGTTCGGCCCATTTCGGCGGGGCTGGCGGCGACGAGATATTTCCCCGAATTGGTCGCCGGATGGTCTTTGTAGACATGATACATCCAGAGCAGATGCTGGCTATGGTGCTCCTTGATGAAATCCCGGTTGATTGGGCAAAATTTCGGTTCGGATGTCGTGCCGCTGGTGAGAGAAAACATGTCGGGCGAACCGGGGACGAGAATATTTTTCTCCCCGTTCTTCATGCGTTCGATATCAGTGGCGAAATCGGCATAGGAACGGATGGGCACGGTTTTACGGTACTGTTTCCAGATTTCGGATTTCGATATCCGGAGAAGCCGCTTGAAATCGTGCTTTTGCCCGAATTCAGTATCGGCATTGCGCTGTACGATGGTTCTGAGCGCGCGCTCTTGAACGACGAAGGGACGTTGCACCCCCTTGTGAAAGGCTGCCACAGGATGTTTCATTACCTGATCGAAAATCCACCCGAGCACGCCAGCCATATTTGGGTTCCTGTTGATGGATACGATGCGCCAAGAATGGTATAATACGACAGGAATCGCTACAAGACAATATATTTTCTCTCGCGGTGCATACCGGTTGCCGAAGAAAACAATCGCTGTGGGTTGACATTATCGGTCGCGATGATGAATATTGTTACGGGGAGATTTTCATATGGCGACAGAGTTTGATTTCTTGAAGCAGGCCAAGCCGGCCAGCTTGTATAAGTTGCTTGACAAGCTGCCGTTTGCCGACGCTGCCGTTGCTCTGGCTGGATTGCCCGCCGGATTGTCCGTCCAGGTAATGGCGTTTTTTCCGGAAAAAGTGCAGGGCGAATTGATGCCGGCCATGCGAGTCGCCCGCCAGGCGGAACGCGCCGACACGGAACGGGTGGCTGCAAACATCAAACATATTTTGGTCGAAATCAAAAAAAATCGGGGAACGGAAATCCGCCCCGCCGCTTCTCCCGCATCCCCCGCTTCGGCCAAGCCGGCGCAACCGCTTGCCTCGCCGGCCCGCGATGCCTCGACGGCGGCATTGAGGGCAAGCAGGTTGGTC
>DAIPJX010000120.1:0-7340 GCA_036770065.1 Planctomycetota bacterium | reverse complement strand
GTGCTGAAACCCGTCGTCCATAAGCAGGATGGTGGCGCCGTCCCGGACCGCTTGCCGGGCCGAGGCGGTCCGGTTGGAATGGGCATAGGTCAGGGCGGTGGGGCAGGCGCGCCTGTAGAGCGCGGCTTCGTCGGAAATGCCGTCGGCGGACTCCCTGTATCCGCGCAGCAGAATGGCCGGTGTATGGCCGAACGCCGCGAGATGATCGGCAAGCATGACGACGAAGGGCGTTTTCCCCGATCCTCCGGCGGTTATGTTGCCGACGCTGACGACCGGAACCGGCGCGGCATGCCGGTGAAACAGGCCGTGTTCATACATGGCCCGCCGCGCGCGCATGGCGAGTCCGTATGCTTTTCCCGGCAGCCAGAGCGCGGCCCGCGCCGCCGCTCCGGCCGCGCCGCCGCCGCCTTCAAGAATATTCCGGAGCGCGTGTTCGTTCATAGCGCTTCAAGCATGGACGGGAGGCGGGGGCTGTCAAGGATTATTCCCCTGGTTTGGCGTTTTCGCATGCGTGAAAATGATCCGACTGCGCAGAAGATACCCGAAGGTGAAGCTGAAAATATAGGCAATCGCCAGCGAAATGGCTTTGTCGAACGGCGCGTATTCGGCGGTTTTTTCCAGGCAGAACGTCAGTATGCCCCAGCGGAGCGCGAACGCGGCCCCTCCGACCACCGAAGAGGCGATGAGCCGGTTCCATGAAAGCTTTCCCGCGCGTTTCGGCGTCGCCCACAGTTCCAGCGCGAGATAGTTGAACAACCCGCTGGCGAGGACGGACACGGCAAGGCAAACAAAGGGGGAAAAACCGGCGTGGAGCAAAATCAGCGCAACGACAAAGCTGATCGACCCGGTGCAAAGAGCTATGGCGAGATACCGCGGGAATCGTTGTTTGATTCGAGTGAACGGGTTTTGCATTTCGGCCTTTCCGATTGAAATCCCCGCAGCCGCGTTCAAGGATACATTTCGGTCTAGGTGGTTGCAAGTGCCTGTCCGTTTCCATACTGTAGATGGATACGGCGGAAGGCCGACCGGTACGACGGAAATGGCGCGGAAGAGGAGGTGGGGCGGCAATGCTTTTTTTACGGGGTGCATTGGGTGTTATGGTCGGCGCGTTGGCGTTGGCCGGGGGGATGGCGATAGCGGGCGAATCGAATGCGGGGCCGTTGCCGCCGCCGCCGGAACTTTTGAACGACATGGAGTTCGGCTATGCTCCGGAATATGTCCAGCCGACGGCGGATTCGGAAAACGCGGCCCGGCAGGCGCTTGAACCGCTTGAAGCGGTTCAGCCGGTTGCGGCGGATCGTCCCGCGCGCGCGCCGGCGCCCATCGTGATCTCGCCCCCGTCCGCGGTCATGCCCGCCGAGTATTTCGATTTGCCGCTGGAAGACGACGCCATTCCCGGCATTGTCATGCCCGAGATTGATTACTCCTTTGTCGAGCCGGGCCGGGAAATGGCTTCCGGCCGTCCGCGTACCGTCGGCATGTCGATTCGCCAGCTCGAGGCGTGGTTCGGCCTCGCCAAGGGAAGCGAAGGCGAAGCGGTGTCCGCGAAAGAGCGCGGCGACGAATACGTGTACCGGGAACAATTGCGGAAAGCCGTTCGCGCCTACATGGATATCGTCAATATGGCGGATGCGGGCAATGAGGCGCGCGAAGAAGCGTGGTACGGCGTTGCCCGCTGCGAATACAGATTGGACAATTGGTGGAGAGCGTTCGAGGCGCTTGAACGATCGTTTCCGAAAACATTCGAGAAAAACGAAATCGCCGGACGCATCAAACTTGAAATGTATATAGGAGAACGCTTGTGGCGCATGGGGAGTTCTCCCGCGCCGGATGCGATGGCGGACGGAATACAGCTTTCGGGGTATCAGGCCGCGTCGAAAGTGTACGGGGCGGCCGTGTTCAACCAGCCGACGTCCGACGACGCGCCGCTGGCGTTGTTGCGCCAGGGCGACGCCGCGTCCATGGAGGGGCGGTGGACGGACGCGACCAGATACTATCGCCAGGTGGTTCAGTATTTTCCCGAAAGCGAACCCGCCATGCAGGCGCGGTCTTCCCTGACCGAGTCGATTTACCGAAGCGATCATCCGGTTGGTTTTCCCGAAGCGGCGCGGCGGGATGTCGCGTCCATCATGGACGATGTCGAACGCGCGTCGAACCGGTTGTCCGAAGAATCGCTGGAGCGGCGCCGGCGCGCCGTAACCGTGGCGAACGATTTGGAGGCCGAAACCAAACTGCGCCACGCCAAAGAATATTTGCAGTCGTTTCGCGTGAAAAAATCCCGCGACGCGGCGGTTTTCCTTCTGGGCGATATTGTTTCTCGCTATCCGGATACGCCGCAGGCTGAAGAAGCGGCGTCGATGCTGCGCGACATGGACATTGAACCGCCGATGCGATTGTCCGACGGTACGCGTTTCCCGTTGACGGCGGGGTGGGCGGGCCGCGACGACCGGACTCCCGAGGGCGATAGCGAAGGCGCGGTCGGAGGATCGGTCGTTTTGGAGGGACAGGATGACGCATGGGAAGGCGGATTGCCTTCCTCCCCCTCCAGAGAGACCGTCTATGAAGGGTTTTTCGTCCCCGGAACGACGGAGTGAATCGTCCGGACGAGAAAACAGTTTACGCGGGTACGAATTGCCATTATGATTGTCGAGGATGTTTCAACTTTGGCTGAAATGGCTCTTTTTGAGGAGCGCGGTGAATGGGTAGACGTACTTCTAGGCTTGTTCGTGCGTGTGTGCTGATGGGCGCGTGCGTTTTGGCGTCAGTGTCGGCATACGCCGCCGGAGACTGGGAATGGACCGCCGGGCAGGGCTGGGTCATGGGCGCGGGCGTTTCCCGTCCAACGGCCAGGGAGCAGCTTCACTACGCGTACGAACTGGAACAAAAGGGCGAATTCATGGATTCCGCCCGGCAGTATTTCCTGCTGGTGCAAAATTTTCCCAATTCCCAGGAAGCCGGTGTCGGCCTGCAACGCCTGGCCCGCTGCCTCTTCGAAATGGAAAATTACTACACAGCCTACAACGCGATTGAGCAGGTTATCAAAACATATCCCAACACGGGCCGCATGTCGGATTTGGTTGAAATCGAACTTCGCATCGCCAAGCGCATGATGCTGACCGAGACGCCGGACATTTTATCCTCCTCTTCCGGGACGGAAAGCGATCGCGCGGCCAATGTTAGGCGGGCGCTGGAGATTGTGGGGTCGGTTATCGAACACGATCCGTACGGGCCGGTCGCGGCCGAAGCGTATCTGGTCAGGGGCGAAGGCCGACTGTATATCGGCGAAATCGACGCGGCCCGCACCGCGTTCGAAACGGTGCGCGACGAATTTCCCCGTTCCGATTATGTCGAGCGCGCGCGCCTGGGCATTTTGCGCTGCGATTCCCTAGTCGGCCAGGCGCGGCCGCAGGAACTGGCGGATCAAATGGAAGTGGTGCGCGAGGAGGAAACGCGCCGGCAAGCGTCGCGACGCGACAGTCATGACGAATTCGACGATGTGGAAGAATCGTTCCGCCAGTTGGCCGAGGTTGAAGCGGCCAAGATGATGGAACAGGCGGACCAGTATCGGCGCATGGGCACGAGGGCCGCGGTGAAGTCGTCCGAGTTTTTGTACGGCGAAATCGTCCGCCGCTATCCCGGCACGCCGCAGGCGGAAGACGCCCAGGCCAAACTCGGAAACATTACCCTGCCGCGCGAACCGGGCCGCATCGCCAGCGCGATTAAAAACGTCAACCTGAACCCGTTCAGTTGGAACAGGGATCCGGAACCGCCGTGGATCGTTCCGCAAATGGCTCCGGAAGACATGGTCATGGTCGATGCCGGGCTTGGCCCGATTGTCGGCGTTCCTGAAATGGGCGCGCCCCCCACGGCGGGGTCCGCCGGCCTTCGTCCCGCCGGCCTTGGCGACGGATCGACCATGGCTTCCGCCGATTCCGGTGTTGGCTATTCTCCGGTTTCCTCGGCGCCGGCGCCTTCGTACATCGACGGCGTGTCCGGCACACGGACCTATACGAGCGACGGTTCGGTTCCCGCGCCCGGGTTTATGGATTTGGAACCGGCGCGGGGCACGTCGTTTTTGTCCAATAATCCCTTGCCGACCGTGAGCGAGTCGGATTTGATCGACTTTGGCGGAACGCAAAGCCAGGGCATTGTCCCCCCGCCTTCCTACAGCGGCGGCAATTACCCGGGCGCGGTTGGCGTTGGCGCATCGGGAACGGATTTTCCCGCGCCGCCCGCCGTATCCATGCAACGGGAACAGCCCAGCCTTGGCGGCCTGGAATACAATGCGTCGCTGGATGATCTGGTCGGCCCGGCCCGCCGTCCCGACGTGTATTCCCCCCCGCCGGTTCCGGCTCCGGGCAGCGCGTATACCGAACCGTATTATGGCGATCAATATTCCCAGCCGTATTCGCAACCGTACTCCCAGCCGCCCATGCCGCCGGAACAGTATGGGCAGACCGTTCCCGATCCCCGTATGGGAAGCGGGGGCTGGACAATGGGCGATGATTTTAGATAATAAAAATCCGTGTTTTCATAACTGGCGAAGCTGCGTCGATTTTGCAATGGGGGATACTATGCGGGCATTGTTCGGACACCGCTCCGCCGCCATGTTTTTTTCTCTGGCGGCGATTGTTGCGTTCGGTCTTTCGGGATGTTCCACCTCGACCAGATCCGGCCTCCCCGTTCATATCAATACGGTTGAAGTGCATATCTTCCAAAACAAGACGATGTACAAGTCGCTGGAAGGCTTGATTACGCGCGGCATTATCGACAGGATTAACGCGGACCCGCATGTCCGCCTCGTCAGTTCGAACGGCGACGCGTTGATTACCGGTGAAATCACCAATGTCCAGCGTTCGACCCTGCGCGAAACCACAACCAATCAACCGGGCACTGTCTTGATTACGATCGAAGTCACCTTCTCGTTCTACGACAATATACAAGGGGTTTATTTGCTTGACGATGTGACGATCACCTCCACCGACACCGGACAGGGGGACGGCATTTACGAAGCGTCGCGCGGCAGAACCTCCTTCGACGGCGAACAGGGCGCGGTCAACGCGCTCGCCGCCGAAATCGTCAGGAGAACTGTGGGAATGTGGTAAACGCCGCATATTCCGTGTGGACGGATGTGCATGGATTTTTAGGTTCGAAGCGGCGCTCCGCACGCGGAGCGCTATTTTATCGCGTCTGCGCCGGTCTGTTCGTCCGGCCACGATAGAGGGAAAACATCACTATGCCGAATCCGAATGACAACAACCGTTCCCGCCCTCCCCGCATGGGCCGATCCATGTGGATGTGGGCGATGATTATTATGCTGGTCATGGGCGTTATGTATATGCAGGGCGGCGGCGCCAACGCGACGGGCGGCAGGGCGATTTCATACAGCGAATTTCTGGAGCAGTTGGACAAGCGCCGCATTCGTTCCGTCACCATTGAAAAAGAAACCGGCAATGTGCGGGGCGAATTCCAGGTCTCCGGCATGCCGGCGGGCGATGCGGGCAATCGCAATTTCACGACGAGCGCGCATCCGCGTTCCATTCCCGAGCTGGAAACGCTGCTCCGCGAATCGCACGTGAATTTTTCCTATGAAGGCCCAGGCATCTGGAAGGAGCTGCTGCCGCTTCTCGCGTGGGCGGGCCTGCTTGCCCTCCTGTTTTACTTTTTCGTGTATCGGCAGATGCGGTCGGGCGGCGGCATGCTGTCGTTCGGCAAATCCCGCGCCGTTCGCGTGACCCGGGACAAGAACAAGAAAACCTTTGACGATGTCGCCGGCGTCGACGAAGCCAAGGCCGAGGTCGAGGAAATTGTCGAATTTTTGAAAAATCCTTCGCGTTTCCAGCGGCTGGGCGGGCGTTTGCCGCGCGGTGTGCTTTTGATCGGCGGTCCCGGCACGGGCAAGACGTTGCTCGCCAAGGCGATTGCCGGCGAAGCGGACGTGCCGTTCTTCACTATTTCCGGTTCCGATTTTGTCGAAATGTTCGTCGGCGTCGGCGCGAGCCGCGTGCGCGATTTGTTTGAACAGGCCAAGGCCAATTCGCCGTGCATCATTTTCCTTGACGAAATCGACGCGGTCGGCCGCAAGCGCGCGAACGACTTGCCCGGCTCCGGCATTGAAACCGCCCAGACCCTGAACGCGATTCTCGTTGAAATGGACGGCTTCCAGTCCGACGACAACGTTATCGTCATCGCCGCGACCAACCGTCCCGATGTGCTTGACCCGGCGTTGTTGCGCCCGGGCCGTTTCGACCGCCGCATTTACGTCGATGCGCCGGATGTGCGCGGGCGCGAACAGATTCTGGAGGTTCATGCCAAGGGCGTGAAGCTGGCCGAGGAGGTTGACTGGTCGATCATTGCCCGGGGCACGCCGACGTTTTCCGGCGCGGATTTGGAAAACCTGGTCAACGAAGCCGCTCTTATCGCCGCCATGCGCGGCAAGGATGCGGTTGACATGGAGTGTCTGGAAGAGGCCAAGGACAAGGTTCGTTTTGGCCGCGAGAAGCGTTCCCGCGTGCGCGACGACGAGGAGCGGCGGACGACGGCGTATCACGAAGCGGGGCATGCGTTGCTGATGCGTCTGTTGCCCGAAGTGACGCCTCTTCACAAGGTGACGATTGTGCCTCGCGGGCGCGCGCTTGGCGCGACCATGCAGTTGCCCGAGAAGGACGAGTACAATATGGGCCGGAAGCGGGCGCTGGGCGAGATTGTCGTTCGTCTTGGCGGGCGCGCGGCGGAGCAGATTTTCCTGGACGACATTACCAATGGCGCTGCGATGGATTTGCAGCAGTCGACGGGCATTGCGCGGGCCATGGTGTGTGAGTGGGGCATGACGGACGCGCTTGGGTTGCCGTATTTGGCGGGATCGGATCATCATGAGAGCGAGTTGATCAGCGTCGGCAAGCCGTATTCCGAGGACACGGCCCGGCTGATTGACGAGGAAGTGCGCAAGATTTTGGACAAGGGTTATGCCGACGCGGTTCGGTTGCTTTCCGAAAATCGCGATGCGATGGAACTGTTGGTTGCGGCGCTGCTTGAATACGAGGTGTTGAATCGCGACGAGATTGACATGTTGCTTGAGGACAAATCGCTTGATCGTCTTCGCGCCGAGAAGGCGAAGGAGTTGGAGGCGGAGAAGCAGGCGAGTGAGGATGTGACTCGTGCTGCGGGCAATGTGGTGGAGGAGGCTTCCCGGACTGCCGCTGCGGATGTGGTTGCACCTGAAGAAAAGGAAAAGGCTGCGCCCGCCGATGCGGACGAAGAAACGGTCCCTTCAGCGTAACTGTCGGGTAAAAAAACTGGTCCAGCGGAAGGCTGGCTTGGGGGTTTGGGGGCGAAGCCAG
>DAIPJX010000119.1:0-7354 GCA_036770065.1 Planctomycetota bacterium | reverse complement strand
TGGTATTCTTATTCATGAACATGTCGTCCGCTTTTAACATCATATATCATATTTGTTTTCAGCGAAATATAATGATTGATCGCATACGCAAGTTTTCTTTGAGCAAAAAAAAAGGAACGCTGAAAGAAAATACTTGCCAAATTTTATTTTTTGTATACAGTAAAAATACACTGATTTTCTCACACATGATCTCCAGTTTTTCGCTCTTGCCCCGAATGCGCATTCAATGCTTCCCACGGCAGAATTTTCATGAAATCATACTTTTCTCAAAGGAGTTCCGCCCATGAGCAAAATCAAAGATGATCTTAAAAACGGCAAAAGCCTCGTCGGCACCATGATTTGCCTGTTCGATAAGCCCGACATTATCCAGATCCTCCAGGTCTCGGGGTTTGATTTCGTGATCATCGATTGCGAACATGGCGGCATGGATTATAGCGCGATAAGCGGAATGCTCGGCATGGGAAAAGCCATCGGCTTTCCCGTCCTTGTCCGCATTCCCGGTCCCAACCGCGAAGCCATTTTGCGATATATGGAAATGGGCGCGGCCGGCTTTTTGCTTCCCAACTGCCACACGGCGGACATTGCCCGGGAGTTGGTCGAGCATGCGCTGTACGCGCCTGCGGGCAATCGCGGCGTTTCCATGCTTCGGGCACACGCGGGTTTCAAAAAACCGGCGTCGGTGACCGAGTACATGAAACAGGCCAATGAAGACACGCTTCTCATTTGCCAGATCGAATCGCGCGAAGCGGTCGCCAATCTCGACGCGATTCTCGATGTTCCCGGCGTCGATGCCGTGTTTGTCGGTCCGAACGATTTGTCGCAGAGCTACGATCTCATGGGCCAATTCGATCACCCCACGGTGGTCGAAGCGATCGACAAGGTCGCTGCGGCGGGCAAGCGTCACGGCAAATATTCCGGCATTCACATCGTCGGCTCCACCGACGGTCTGAAAAAATGGATGGACAAAGGCATGACGCTCAACCTGTGGTCCAACGAACTGACGATGATAATGAACAACGCGACTCAGGGATTGTCGCAACTCAAGGCCTAAAGCTTTAGCGAACCGGAAAAGACATGGACAAGGACGAAATTATCCGCGATCTTGTCGACCGCATTACATCCGAAGAATTGCAGCAGGGTCAGTGGCTGGTCGAGCGCGAGATCAGCGAGCGCTACGGGATCAGCCGAACTCCGGTTCGGGAAATACTTCGCGTTCTTTCCGGCACCGGCCTTGCTGAACAACTTCCGGGGAAAGGCTTCCGGGTCAAGGAATTGAAGTTTGAAGACATCATCTCGATGTTCAACGCGCGGGAAGCGATTGAGACGACCCAGACCCGTTTGGCGTGCAAGCTTGCAAACGAGACGTTTCTTGCCGAACTGCAACAGTTCAAGGCGCGGCTTCACGACGCGGGCGCCAAGAAAAACATAACCAGGGCCATGAAAACCGGGCGCGATCTTCACGATTGCATCGCCGACGGCGCCAACAACGCGATCTTGTCCGAATTTTACTACAAGCTGAAAAATCTGCATGCGTTCACCGCGTCGCTTACGCGCAAGCTTCCCGCTCTTGAAGAGCGGTCCAGACAATATCATGTAAAAATTATCGAAGCGCTGGAGGCGAAGGACGCGGCTCTGAGCGAACAACTGATGCGCGAACATCTTCGCCTGACCTGCAAGCTCACGGTCGAAGCGTATATCAACGAGCGCACGGGATATAACGACGAATGAGCGCAAGAACGGCGGCGGCGCGGCAGGCATGCAATAAGGATGAAGGGTGAAAGTATGGCATATACGGTGCTTTTTCCACGGGACATTGCCCGGAACGGCAGGGCCTTTCTTGAACAGCGCGGATACACGATAAAAACGGGAAGCGGTTTCGACGAAGCGTCGTTGCTCCGGGACATTGTCGACGCCGACGCGCTTCTTGTCAGCCACGAGACATACAGCCGCGATATTCTCAAGGCCGGAAAAAAGCTGAAATGCATTGCCCGTTTCGGCGTCGGCTTCGACAGTATCGACGTTGAGGCCGCGACGGATTTCGGCATTCAAGTGACCTACACTCCGCACGCGCTCACCAACGCCGTCGCGGAACACACGATTGCCCTGCTCTTCGCCTGCGCCAAGCGCGTTGTTTTCATGGACGGCCAGGTTCGCCGCGGCAACTGGAACATCCGCAACAACGCCGATTTCATGTCGATTGAACTTTCGGGAAAAACGCTTGGACTGATCGGGCTTGGAAGAATCGGCCTGGCCACGGCCCGGATTGCCCGGCACGGTTTGAATATGAACGTGCGCGCGTACGATCCGCATCTTCCGGCGGAACGGTTTCCGGACGGGATCGCCCGCGAGGAAAGCCTGGAAAGTCTCGCCGCGCATTCGGATTTCGTTTCCCTGCATCTTCCCGCGACAACGGAAACGGAAGGCTTGATTGACCGCGCCTTCTTTTCCGCGATGCGGAAGGGGTCCTGGTTCATCAATTGCGCCCGTGGCGCGGTGGTGAACGAAGCGGATCTTCTGAAAGCGTTGACCGACGGTCCTCTCGCCGGCGCGGGCCTTGACGTGTTGGTCGACGAGCCGCCAAAACCCGACAACCCGCTTCTCGCCCTGGACAATGTCGTGATTCTTCCCCACACGGGATCGTTTACGCTGGAAACGCGGAACGCGATGGGCATGACCGCGGCCGAATCGATTGACGACGTATTGAGCGGCAGGCCGGCCGCATGGCCGGTGAACAAGTTGCCGTAATTGCATATGGAAGAAAAAATGAATATTCAAAAAGACATTGTGGCATCGCTCTCTTTCCCGTACTCGATTTGCATTTTCGAAGGCGATACGCGCCGGGTGTTCACCGCTTCGGAGAAGAAGGGCGCGTGCGTTCATTTCCCGCTGGACGGAGGCGAAGCGGAAACGGTGTGGGACGGCGATCTCGGCGGCACGACCGGAATCGCCCAAATCCCTGGCCGCGAGCGGGAGTTTCTCGC
The DNA here is from genome assembly GCA_036770065.1 of Planctomycetota bacterium. Classification (GTDB taxonomy): domain Bacteria; phylum Planctomycetota; class SZUA-567; order SZUA-567; family SZUA-567; genus JAJBSZ01. Next base: position 4,373 of record DAIPJX010000119.1, on the reverse strand, counting down.
CATTGAAGGCTTCTATAAGGGATTGCAGTGCGAGACGGCGGGCATTATGCACGTGTGGGAAAAGGACGGCGCCTGGCGGACGGAGCGCGTTTTCGATCTTCCCTTTGCGCACAGGATTTGCACGGTTGAACGGGACGGCGTTGTTTTCGTCATCGTTTGCTCGCTCTGCGCGGGCAAGGACAATTTCGAGGACTGGTCCAAGCCCGGCACGGTATATCTTGGCCGATGGACGGGACAGGGTCCTCTCGTGATGGAGCCAATCGTCGAAGGCATTCACCAGAATCACGGCATGTTCAAGGGCACGCTGGACGGGCGGGAGGTTATTCTGGTATCGGGTCGGGACGGAGTGTTCGAGATTGCCATTCCCGAACGCGCCGATGGCGCGTGGCCATGCCGCAAGCTGATTGACGAGCCGGTGGGTGATGTCTGCGCCTGCGACATCGACGAGGATGGCGAAGACGAGATCGTTGCGATCAAGGGCTTCCACGGCAATGAAATGGCCGTCTACAAACGGGTGGACGGAACATGGAGCACGGTGTACAGCCATCCAATCTCGTTCGGCCATTTTGTGTGGAGCGGAAATATTTTCGGGCACAACGCCATTATCACCGGATATCGACGCTCCAACGGCGCCCTGGTGCTGCTGCGCAAGGTTCCGGGCGAATGGCGGTTCGACATCGATTATCTCGACCAACTGATCTCTCCGATAAACATCGAGGTGGTGCCGGGCGTTCGTCCCGTCGTCTATGCGACGTCGGAAAGCACGCATCAGGTACTGCGCTATACCCTCGAGGAATAATCGCATTGCGGGCCATTCCGGCTTTTCGGCATGGCATGTCCGTTTCTTTTCAAAAGGAGAATATGATATGGTTACGTTGCGCAACTGCCTGATGCTGACCGCGTTGGCCATGTTCCTGGCCGCTGGCGTTTTCGCCGGCGATTCGTATCCCAACAAGGCCATTCAGGTCATTATTCCCCTGGCTCCCGGAGGAGACACCGACGTCAACGGGCGGCTTTTCTGCAAGTATCTCGAAGAGGATTTGAAACAGCCTGTCGCCGTCATCAACATTGAAGGCGCCGGCGGAACCATCGGATCCAGGCGCGCGCTCGACGCCGATCCGGACGGATACACCGTTCTCTTCTATCATACCGAACTGCTGCTTCCGAAAATCGTCGGCATGGTCGACTTCGACATTTTCGATTTCGACATGTGCGGCATAGGCATTCTGGACAACACGACGGTTCTGGCCACCTACAACGGCGCTCCGTACAGCACGCTGAAGGAACTTCAGGAATACGCCAGGGCCAATCCCATGAAAGTCGAATTCGGCATTCAGACGGGCGGCTATCCCCACCTGGTCGGCCTGGCGCTTGAAAAAGCGCTCGACGTCCAAATGAACCTGGTCGATGTCGGCGGCAACGCGGCCAAAACCGTCGCCCTCAAGGGGCAAAAAACCGACGTTATCAATACGCAATACGGACTGACCAAGGACTATTTCATTGCCGGCGACTTCGTTTGCCTCGGCCTTTTGTCCGAAGAACGCAATCCTCTCCTTCCCGATCTTCCGACCGCGAAGGAACAGGGCTTCCCGATGGTTTTCAACAAGTTTTTCTTCATGGCCATGCCCAAGGGCACGCCTCCTGAAATTATCGACGCTTTCAGCGCGGCGATGGAGCGGGTTGCCGCGAATCCCGATTTCCAGAAAGACGCGGCGCGCCTGTTCATCACTCCGCACTATTTGAATCCCGCCGACGCGACCGAGTACGCCAAGAACGTGCACGGCACCCTGATTCAATATCAGGACACGTTCAAGGCTCAGGGAAGATAATATCCGTTTTCCGGAATCGGGCGGAAGCGGAAACGCATTCGCCCGATTCCGGAAAAAATCCTTTGTCCAACAAAACAAGGAATACTGCTGTGACCAAGAACAAAGACATAATGGTCGGCGCGGCGTCGATAGTCATCTCCATCATCCTTTTCATCGCATCCTTTCGCGTCCGCGAAATGTTTGCGGCAACGGTCGATGCCGGCTTTGTTCCGCGCATCGTCGCCACTGTCCTCGCTCTTCTCGGCGTTATTCTCATCGTCCGCCAGGTCCGCGCCAATGCTTCGGCTCCGGCCAGGGCCTCCGCGCCCGCCGCCGCCCAAGGGCCGAAGGAAACGCCGGTCGGCATGGTCGGCACGTTGCCGGTGGTCCTGAATATCATTCTCTTCATTGCGTATCTTTTGGCGCTTGCTCCGCTCGGTTTCATTATCGCGACGTCAGCCTATATGTTCCTGCAAATACTTTTGCTTTCGGAACCGGCAAAGATAAATATTCCCTGGTACCTGTTTATTTCCGTCGCGGTTTGTACGGGAGCGTACTATCTCTTCGTCAAATTCTTTCAGGTAATCCTCCCTGTCGGCATCTTGGGATGAATAAGGAATAACCATCATGTTGTTGACTGGATTATTATCCATTTTCACTGTAAAGATAATGTTCCTGCTGGTGGCGGGTACGGTTTTGGGGATTATTTTCGGCGCGATTCCCGGAATCACGGTGACTATGGGCGTCGCGCTTTTTCTTCCCATTACCTATGGCATGGTTCCTTTGGAGGCTATTTGCCTTCTTTGCGCATTGTACATCGGCGGCACTTCGGGCGGTCTCATCTCGGCCGTTCTTCTCAAGATTCCCGGCACTCCGGCTTCCGTCGCGACCACGTTTGACGGCCATCCGCTGGCGATGAAGGGCGAAGCGGGGAAAGCTCTCGGCGTCGGTATTGTCGCTTCGTTTTTCGGCGGATTGTTCAGTTATATTGTCCTGATGTTTCTGGCTCCGACGCTTGCCAGGGTAACGCTTCAGTTCGGGCCGTACGAATATTTCTCCGTCGCCCTGTTCTCCCTGACCATGATTGCCAGCATGTCGGGAAAATCAATGCTGAAAGGCGGCATCAGCGCCATTCTCGGAATGATTTTCGCGTTTGTCGGCATGGCTCCCATCAGCGGTTTTCCGCGTTTCACCGGCGGCCTCAATGCGCTTGCGAACGGATTTACGCTGTTGCCCGCGCTTATCGGCTTGTTTGCGGTGTCGCAAATCCTTGAAGACGTTTCAAAATCGAAAAAAATCGATATCGGCACTTCATTCAACTACAAGATCAAGGGCTTCGGCTTTACGTGGGAAGAAGCGAAAAGCCAGAAATTCAATTGGGCCATTTCTTCCCTCATCGGCACGACCATCGGCATCCTGCCGGGGCTTGGCGGCGCGATCTGCAACCTTGTCGCCTACGGTACGGTGCAGAAATATTCCAAGTATCCCGAAAAGTTCGGCACCGGCATTATCGACGGCGTTGTCGCGTCCGAATCGTCCAATAACGCCTGCTCCGGCGGCGCCATGGTTCCGCTTCTGACGCTTGGCATTCCCGGCGACAATACGACGGCCATGATTTTGGCGGGATTCATGATTCACGGCATTACGCCCGGTCCGCTTCTTTTCGACACGCATGCCGTTCTGGTGTACGGCGTATTCGCGGCGCTTATGGTCTCCAACGTTATAATGCTCATCGCCGAATTTTGGGGCATGCGCGCGTTTGTCCGCATTCTCAGCATTCCGACGAACATTCTGCTTCCGATTGTCGGAGTCATGTGCGTCATCGGTGCGTACGGCGTCAATAACCGGATTTTCGACGTGTGGACCATGTTGTTCTTCGGCGTGCTCGGTTTTATCATGAAGCGTTTCGCCATGCCGCTGGCGCCCATCATTCTCGGCTTTATCCTTTCTCCAATCCTCGAAAGCAATCTGCGCCGGGGACTTCAGAAATCCATGGGCGATCCGAGTCCGTTCTTCACCGAACCGATTTCGCTTGCCTTTATTGTCATTACGGCTCTCATCGTCGCCAGTATCGCATACGGCGAGTACAAAAAATCCAGACTCATGGCGGCTCGTGAAGAATAAAATGTCCGTCTCAAATTTCTGCCGTTGGCATGAAAGGACGTGTACTCATTTACAATGAACTAATTAATAACATGCGCCAATAAAAACGCATGTTATTAATTAGTTTTGTCTTCCTGGCGCATTTTGACGCCTTCGGTTTTGATATACTCGACAAAGTGATGGAACATCCAGAAAAAACTTGCCGGACTTCCGGGCTGGCAATCAGGAGGCAAAATTTGTCGCAGCACAGCTTCGTCACTTCCAAGCAATCCATATTTTTGCATATGCGCGTTTGAACCAGGCAATTCATTCTCCGGCGCAACATCCGGGCCGGAACTGCTGTCCCGGCGAAGATATTCCACCGTAACGCCAAAAAAATCAGCCATCTGCTGAATTCTCGATTCGTCCGGCGTACGCTTTCCCCTTTCCCACGGCGACCATTGTTGCGGCGAAACGCCAAAC
>DAIPJX010000118.1:0-7398 GCA_036770065.1 Planctomycetota bacterium | reverse complement strand
TATCCTCCCATGCCGCAGTATATATACTACACGATATTATTGCAAGTAAGCACTAGATAAGATCTTCCGCCGGTTCCAGAGACGACGGTTCCGGTTCGGGTTCAAGTTCGGTCGCGTTCTTTTTCGCCGTATCCTTTTTCTCGGGCGGGAGCAACTCGGCAATGTTCGCGCCTTCGACAAACTCTCCGAAACGCCGGAATTTTTCATACCGTTGTTCCAGCAACAAATCAATCGGCATGGCGGACAACTCGTCCAGATTCCGGATAAGCACGCTCCGCAATGTGTCGCCCATTTTGCGTAAATCGCGATGCGCGCCGCCAAGCGGCTCCGGAACGACTTCATCAATCAGCTTGTAGCCAAGCAAATCCTTGCTGGTCAATTTCAACTCTTCCGCCGCTTCCTCTTTCATATTGCCGTCGCGCCACAAAATCGACGCACAGCCTTCCGGACTGATGACGGAATAATAGGAATAGCGCAACATCAAAATACGGTCGCCGACGCCTAAACCAAGCGCTCCTCCGGAACCTCCTTCGCCAATCACCACGCAAATTACGGGAACCGCGAGCCGGCTCATCTCTTTCATGCATTCGGCAATTGCAACCGCGACGCCGCGCTCTTCCGAACCAATACCGGGAAACGCTCCCTTGGTGTCGATAAGCGTTATGACCGGAATACCGAATTTTTCCGCCAGCTTCATTTTGCGCAGCGCTTTTCGGTATCCTTCCGGATGCACACAGCCCGCATTGGACAAATGCCGTTCGTTCACGTCGCGTCCGCGATGATGGCCGACAACCATCACCCGATGGCCGCCGATTTCTCCCAAGCCGGAGACAATCGCCAAATCGTCGCCATACATCCTGTCGCCATGCAATTCGTCGAACGAATCAAACACCAAGGACGTATAGTCGCGCGTTTGCGGTCGGCCCGGGTGGCGCGCCACGAGGACGATTTGCCAAGCCTTGAGGTTTTCATACATCTGACGTTCGATTTGAGCATACTGCGCCTGCATCGGTTCCAGGAGCATTTTCAGATCCGGCGAGTTTTCCGAATTGACCAGCATTTCGTCAATCCGGCGTTTCAGTTCGCGCAAAGGCGCTTCAAACGGAAGCAATTCCTTGTCGTTATCTGCCATGCGATTCCACCTTAATCCTTTTTAAAATACTCGACCGCGCGGCAGAACAGGCGAAGCCCCTGCCCTTCTTCTCCGCCCCGGTTTTCCCTGGTCCAGCGCGGGTGCTGATACCCCGCCACATACCGCTCCGGATGCGGCATCAGACCGAAAACCCGACCGGATTTATCGCAAATGCCAGCGATATTGTCAACCGACCCGTTGGGGTCGTCGGGGTAAACGGGAACGTCGCCGTTGACGCCCACATACCGATACGCAATCTGTCCGTTGTCAATCAACTCCTTGATAACGCGCGGATCGCGCGCGACCAGTTTGCCCTCGCCATGCGCGACCGGCAATTCCAGTTCCTCGTCCGGTTGGGCGAAAATGCATTTGGTGTTGTGCGGCGCGCGCAAACGAATCCAGCGGCTTTCAAATTTGCCCGAATCGTTGTGGGTCAAGGTCAGGTTGCGTTCCGCAGCCATGGCAATGCGCGCATCGGGCAAAAGTCCCGTCTTGACCAGCACCTGAAAGCCGTTGCAAATGCCGACAATCACACCGCCGCCGTAAATGAAATCCTGTAAATGACGCCGCATGGAATGCATGAGTTCGACAGCGAGTATTTTGCCGGCTCCGATATCGTCTCCATACGTGAAGCCTCCCGGCAAGGCGAGAATCTGCACATTGGCGAGCGGCGTATCGGACGCGGCCAGCCAGTTGATGTGCGCGAGTTCCGTGATGGCTCCGGCCAGTTCGAACGCATGTTTGGTTTCCTGATCGCAATTGGTTCCCGCAGTCCGAAGAACCAGCGCGCGTGGTGTTGCCATTGCTTTTCCTTTGTCAATCGGCTTCCCGGTGGTTTCGTCCGGGTTGCCTCAATGTGCGAAAAATTCGCCCGAACGCGAATACTCGTCCGCGACCTTGCGGACAATGCTTTCCATTTCTCCCCATGACGACGCAAGCTGTCGCCATACGTCAGCGTCAAGCTGGGGAATTCTGTTGTCGCCGGCCGTTCCCATCAGCATGGCGCGGGCGACGATATCGGCGATATTGGTCACGCACGCCAACCGGATTGCCGACTCCGGCGCTTCCAACGGATTATGATGATACCGGACCACATCGACCAGCGTTTTCGGCAAATTCCATTTTTCCATGACCGCCGCGCCCAATTCGGCATGGGTGTAGCCAAGGCATTCGATCTCCGCCGAATGAAAGAGTATGTCTTTCTTCCCTGCCCGCTTAAGCACCAGCATCAAATCCAGTTCGGCGTTTCGCGCCTGGATGAATTTGCCCAAATCATGGAGCAAACAGCAAATGAACGCATCCTCTTCCAGTTTCGGCGCCAACGTTTTGGCGATCTGCGCGCCAAGAAACGCGCTGCCTATCGAATGTCTCCACAGACCGTCGATATCGAACGGAACCGATGTTGTGCCGGTGAACTGTTCAAAAACAAAGGCGGACAACGCAAGATTCCGCACCTGGGTATACCCAAGAATAACGACGGCATTGGTAATGGTCGTAATCCGCCGGGGAAAACCGTAATAGGCGGAATTGACCAGTTTCAAAATCGAAGCCACCAATCCGGGATCGCTCGACAATGCATCGTTTATATCATTGGCCGTCGTTTCCGGATCGGCAATCAACCGGGTCAAACGCGCCACGACGGTCGGCAGCGCGGGCATATCAGTCAGATTTTCCATTACCCGCCGCAAAGCGGGGTTGACATCATGCACGTATCAACCCTTCCTGCGCAACCTTGATTGCCAACCGGCACAACTCGCGCATGTTCAGATCGTCCCGATGTTCCTCAAACATATGAGCGACCCGAAGCAGTTTGCTTTCCATCGTTGCCGCATCGCCAGTTGTTTTTGAATCCTTCCGAACCACAGCCATACGATTCTCCAACCGTAAAAACAACCGGATTATTGTACCTGCTTCCCCGTTTCCCTTCAACGAATATCGGCGGCGCTTTCGCGCCGCCGCGGACTCTCCGTTTACAGGATATTTCTCAGGAAACGAGCTTTTCGCTGCCTTTCAGATTGACCAGGAATTTGGCCAGAAGTTTCGCCGAATTATCGGCGTCCTTGATGGAAATCATCTCGGCCGACGAATGCATATACCGGCACGGCACGGAAATAAGACCGGCGGCGGAACCGGCGCGGGTCATTTGAATCGCATTGGCGTCGGTGCCGGAACCGCGTTGAATCGGCTGCTCCTGGACCTTGATCTTCGCGTCTTTCGCCGCCTTGTTCAAACGATCGTGGACGACAGGATTGAAGTTGGGACCGCAGTGGAGAATCGGTCCGCCGCCAAGCGTGGCCTCGCCGACCATTTTCGGATTGCAATTCGGAAAGTCGGTGGCAAAGCCCACATCGACCGCGATGCCGATGTGCGGGTCGATGCCGAACGCGGCGGTGGTTGCGCCGCGCAGGCCGATTTCCTCCTGAACCGAACTGACCATATGAACGGCGACGGACAGGTTCTTTTTCTCCTTTGCCGCGAGCCTGAGCGCTTCGGCCACCACATACACGCCGATACGGTCGTCCATGCCGCGACACACCATGCGATCATTCGGAAGCTCCAGGAGACCGCGATCGACAACGGCTGTATCTCCGATTTCGACCATGCGTTGCGCTTCGGCCTTGTCTTTTGCGCCAATGTCGACCCAGAGGTCGTGAATTTTGCTGACCGCCGATTCGCGCTCTTTCGGATCCATCAGATGGATTGGCTTGACGCCAATCACGCCGTAAACCGGGCCTTTGGCCGTCTGGATAACAATGCGCTCGCCCTGCAACAGCGGCACATACACGCCGCCTATGCTGGATACGTACAGAAATCCCTTGTCGTCAATATACATGACCATCATGCCGATTTCATCGCAATGGCCGGAAAGCATGACGCGGAATTTGGCGTTCGGATTGACGACGGCGTGCAGATTGCCGTGCACGTCGCGGTGGATTACATCCGCGTACGGCTTGACGTATTTCTCAACCAGCGCCTGACCGGGCTGTTCATAACCGGACGGCGTGGGCGTATGAAGCAGGTTTTTCAAAAAATTGCGGGCCGCATTATCCATTGGGTATTCCTTATTAAAAAGTCCTATTCACAGCAACCGGAGAAAATGTCGCTTCCGGAACACACACCCTTCACACCGTATCGGTCGAGTCGTAACTCGAAAGCGCGGAACGGGCCGCTTCCTGCTCCGCCGCTTTTTTATTGGATCCGGCTCCTCTGCCCATTTCCTGCCCTTCCACCAAAGCCGCAACATGGAAAACACGGGAATGCTCGGGGCCGGAAGCGGCGAGCACACGGTACACGGGCAATGGTTTTTTGTTCTGTTGCAGCAATTTTTGCAACGCCGATTTGTAATTGGTCGAATTGACCTGTTCAACCGCGTCGGGGATTTCCTGTCCCAACGTGAAGAGGATAAAATTCTTCACCGGCTGATAGCCGCCATCCAGATAAATAGCCGCAACAACCGCTTCAAACGCGTCGGCCAAAAGCGATTCGGGAACCGGCCTGCGCTTGCCGATGCCGCGACCGAGAAACAGGTGGTTTTTCAACCCTATGCGTTTCGCCGCCTTGACGAGACTCGCGCGGCAGACAACTGCGGATTTGGCCTCAGTCAAATCGCCTTCCTGCCGGTTTGGATAATTATGATACAGAAACTCGCGGATAACCAGATCGAGAACGGCGTCACCGAAAAATTCCATGCGCTCGTTGTCCAACCGTTTGTCGGATGTGCTGGAAGAATGGGTTAATGCGTTTCTAAGCAGGGTTTTGTTGAAGAAGGTATAGCCAATCGCCTGTTCGCATTCCCGGATGCGTTCATCATCGGATGCGAAGTGAGCGCTCTTTTTTTTCGCCGCCAGCGGTTCAACCAGAACATTCTCGATTGCTTCCGCATCGACATCGACCACCTCGTCCGGGATGTCGCGGTCGGAAAAGCCTTCTCTGCCCTTTTCGGCTGGTTCTGACGGAACATGCTTCATAATATATGGATTATTTCGCTTTCCATCGCCAAAACCACCGGAACATATCGGCGGTGCAGTCTGTTTCCCGCGCCTGTCCCCTGCAACAATATATTACCCAGCACCATCGGACTGCTCAAGAAGAAAATCGCAGTACGCCGCGACAGGGCATTTTCCGCATTCCGGTTTCCGGGCGTGGCAGCAAACCCGTCCGTGAATAATACCCCGGTGGCTGAAATCGCCCCATTTTTCCGGCGGAAGCAACGCGGCAATCGCTTTTTCTATTTTGTCCGGATCGGTCAAATCATGCAATCCGATGCGGCGGGTAATCCGGGAAAAATGCGTATCGCACATGATTCCTGGCTTGCCGTACGCATTCAAAACGACACAATTGGCCGTTTTTCTGCCTACTCCCGGAAGCGTCACCAACCGGTCGATTGTATCGGGCACGGCGCCGCCGAAAACATCCCGAAGCGCCCGCGCCGTCAGAACAATGTTCTTCGCCTTGTTCCGATACAGGCCGAGACGCTTGATATATGGCTCTATATCGGCAGCCTCCGCATCGGCAAATGCGGCAACCGTGGGGAATTTTTTGAACAGGTCCGGCGTAACCTGATTGACCGCCTTGTCCGTCGTTTGGGCGGAGAGCATGGTTGAAATCAGACATTGGAGCGGATCCATAAACGCAAGTTCGCAGCCCGCGTCGGGATATGCCTTGCAAAAAGCGCGATCCACGGATCGCGCTTTTCGTCGCAGTCGTCCGATCGCTGAATCGATCCCGGCCACAACGCTCCTTACATAAAAATGAGCCGGGCGAGAAAGAAAAGCGCGACGAAAACGACTGTCCCGTTCAACTCCCGCGTCTGGCCGGAAAACAGTTTGAACACGACAAATCCGAGCCAGCCGAACATCAGCCCGTCCGATATGCTCCAGGTCAGCGCCGTCACCAGAATCATGACGATAACCGGCAACCCTTCGACCACATCATCGAAGCGGATTTTCGATGCCATGCCCATCATATACATGCCGACCATGATCAGAGCCGGCGCGGTGGCTGCGGCGGGAATCATCAAAAACAACGGCGAAGCGAATAGCGCGGCGCCCATAAAGACGGAACTGACGACCGACGTCAATCCGGTTCGTCCGCCCACGGCGATTCCGGCGGAGCTTTCGACATAGGTGGTGACGGTGCTGGTGCCAAGACACGCGCCGGCGACGGTGGCCACGGCGTCGCACAACAATGCGCGCGGCACCCGGGCCTCGTACACTTTTTTCTGTTCGCCGGAAAAATGATTGAACACGCCGACAAACGTGCCGAGGCTGTCGAAAATATCAAGCGCCAGCAACGTCATGACGGCAATGCCGAAGTCAAAAGTAAAAACGCGCGCCCAGTCAAGGTTGAACGCCATGGCAATCGGTTCGATGGACGGCGGCGCGGAATACAGGCCGACTTCGGTCACGGAGGAGTGATTGGTCACTCCGGTCAGGATGCCAATGAGAGTGGTGACGATAATGCCGACCAGGACAGCGCCCCGAAAGTTCAGCGAGAGAAGAACGCCCGTCACAATCAAACCGATAATGGCGAGAAACGGGCCGCCATGAATATCGGTCACTTTTCCAAGCGAAACAAACCCTTCCCGTATGACGACGAGTCCGGCATTGTTCATGCCGATAGTGGCAATCATCAGGCCGAGCGCGACGGTCATGGCATGTTTAAGCGGCTCGGGAAAGCCGCGCACCAGGAGTTCCCGGAGTCCGAACGCGCCGGTCATGACAAACAAAATGCCCGCAAGAAACACCATGGTCAGCGCTTCCTGCCAAGTGTAGCCCTGATTGACGACTATGGAATAGGCGAAATACATGTTGATGCCCATGCCGGGCGCGAGTATGAACGGCAGGTTGGCGAAAAGCGCTATGAGCATGGTGCCGATTATGATTGAAAGGGCGGTGGCGGTAAACACGGCGTCGCGCGGCATGCCGGTGCTCGAGAGAATCATCGGATTGACCGCAAGAACATAGGCGGCGGTCAGAAATGTGGTTAAACCCGCCATGATTTCAGTGTTTATTGTGGTGCCGTGCTCTTTCAAATGAAAAAAACGTTCAAGCATCGCGGTGTTTTCATCCTATCCTTCACGAACGGTCACTTTAAACATGGGTTGCGTTTGTTTCGCGGCGGGCGCGGATTGCCCGGCAACCGGCACAGGCAATGCCGTCGGCGCATCCACGACCGGCGCAACGGACGGCGTCGGATTCGCAGGGACCGGGAGCGAAAAAGAATCCGGCGCAGCCACCGAAGCCGGCCGGGCGGCAACCGTCACC
>DAIPJX010000117.1:0-7446 GCA_036770065.1 Planctomycetota bacterium | reverse complement strand
CCCAAACCAAACCCTCAGCGTGACCGGACAAGCAGACCGATCCCCAACTCTTCCGCCCGCCCGCCCGCCCGAACCTCGTCAAGCCAGCGATTTGCGTCAACCGGATATCCCGCCGTCGGCCGCAACCCCTCCACCTCGGCGCAAAACCACGCGTTCAATTCCGCCATGCACCGTTCACGAACATATTTGGCCGCAAGACTGGCGAGCGCAGTCGGAAACGACACCCTGTCACCCTTGGGAACAAACCTGAACACCACATCCGCCCCGCGCCGACGCATGCGATACGACGAGTCATCCGCGCCCACCGAAAGCGAATCAATCCACGCCCCCGGAAACAACCCGGTCAAAAACGGCAGATAGTCGTTTCTGCCGCCCTGCTTGTCCACCACGACAAGCATCCTCTCCTCCGGAAAACATTCGGCAAGCCGGGACAAATGCGCTCCCGTCTCCATTAAAAGCGCCTGGTTCTTGTTCAAGCCGGAATCGTACCGATGATTAAGGACCGGTTCGAACAGGACGCGCGCCTGCATATGCGCCGCCTTCGCGTTTTCCCGCACGAGCGCGGAGCACAACGCGTCGCCCGCCAGGCGCAGAGCCGATTCCTCCGCATGACAGGGGAAGGGCGAAAGCGTCCTGCCATAGCAGGGATGGGAAACGCCTTCGCTAAAAACGCAATCAAACGAAAACGATCGATCGCGCGCCCAAGTCATTGCCCCAAGCGCGAGTTCCAGCGATCGCATGCCGCCCGCCGCATACGCAATCTTGCTGTCGAGAATGGCCGGGCGCGTTTCCTTTTTCCCCGGCGCATCGGCGACAGCGTCCCGGAACGCGCTCCACGGCGTGTCCGGCTCCCAGTCGTCCGGCACGACGAACGCGGACGACGCCGTCGTCAACGGGCCAATCCTCGGGCCAAGCCCGGCTTCGTCCACCCCGGCCAGAATCATCGGAACCACCACGCCGCCGCAAGGGCGATGCAGCCGGACAGCCAGCCAAGCCCGTCGACGCCGGCTTGCGCAAGAATGGAATCGTGTATATGCTTCCGCCGGATTCTTCCAAGAAGCAGGATCCCGGCAACCGGAACCAAAATCAGGAAAAACGCGACGGACCGGGCCGGGAAGGTCGGCGCCAAAACGCCGAGAACGCCTAGCGGAACAATCGACGACCCGTACAGCCACCCCGCAAGCGCGCCCGCGTATTCCGAACCGTGCCGGGCGGCAAGCGTGTCGATGCCCATCAAATGATCGCTGGCGCTATCATGCAAATCGCGAAGAAGCGTTCCCGCGAAACAGACAAGAAAAACAACCCCGCCGAAAAGCAATCCGCCCACACGCCATCCCGACAACCAACCGACCGGCCCGGCCAACGCCAGCGCCCAGCCCGCCGACATGGGAAGATAGCGGGAAAAATGACTGCGCTTGAACGCCAGCGCGGCAACGAACAGGACAAGAAAAAATACGGCAACCCACAGCCCGCCGCCGGCAAACCCGGCCGCAAGCGATGCCGCCGCCGCCAGCGCGGCGGCAAGAACGAATATCCACCGCCGCGATTGATAATACGCATCAATAAGCGACAGGCGCCGCGCTTCCGGATTGGGCGGAATGCGGCGGTTGACCGTATGGGCGAAAAATACAAAGCACGCGCCCGCGAGAGCGAGCAGCCAGTCCGGCCTTCCCGAAACAATCCCGGTCGCGGCCAACCCGTACCCGGCGGCGGCGCCCAGTGTGGACGCGCGCGTCTCCACCAACGGAAACAGCAGCCTGTACAGCGTGGACGCGAACGTTCGGCGGCCCATGCCGCGCAGACGATTGACCGCGTCCTGGGTAATCCAGCCCGGCGTACTCGCGCCCGAGGTGACGGCAACCGTCCGCAGCCCGGAAAAATCCTCCTCCCGCAATTCATCCGCCGTTTCTATGCAATGAACGGGAATTCCCGCCGCGCGGCCAACCTCGGCCAGGCGTTGGGTGTTGGCGCTGTGCCTGCCGCCGACCACGACCAGCGCGTCGGCCCGGCGCGCGAGACGGGCCGTCTCCTCCTGCCGGTCGTGGGTGGCGCGGCAGATGGTGTCGATAATCCGGGGATTGACGAAATGACTCCCGACCGCATCCGCAATCGCCTTGAAGCGCTCAACCGAAAACGTCGTCTGCGCCATCAGAAAAACCGGCGTCTCGGGAGCGAACGCCAACGCTTCTTCAGGCGTGTCGATAACGACACACCGCCCGGAGGCGCAGCCAAGGACGGCCCGGCTCTCGGCATGCTCCCTGTCGCCGGCAAAAAGAACGACGACGTCGCCGTTCGACTGTTCGACAAGCGACTGGTTCGCGGCAACGCGGGGGCAGGTGGCATTGACAAGCGTTCCGCCCCCGGCCAGCCATGCGGCTTTTTCCCCGGGCGCAATGCCGTGGGCGCGGATCAGAACCGGCTTCCCGACCGCATCGGGAGAAACGCCGTGAAGGGCAAGCAATTCGACCGCCTGACGGTTATGCACCAGCGGTCCGTCCGCGTACAGGCCGCCATGCTCCCTGGCGGCTTCAAGAGCGATGCGCATCGCGCGGCGAACGCCATGGCAAAAGCCGGACGTTCCGGCAATCAATACATTCATTCGGGGGATTGCGTTTCCTGATTGCCGGCGGCGGCGCGGCGCAACCGGTGAATCAATTCCTCCCGTGCCGTTCCGGCCTCGAGAAGCTCAGGCTCTATTTGTTCAAGCACTTCGTCCAGCTCCATGGCGCGGCTCTTCAACAAGTACATGCCCTTGAAAAAAGCCGCTCCGCTCGCTCCGGGAACAGCCGCCACAACCACGGGGCTGTCGGCATGTCCGGTCAAATACACAAAACGATCCGCCGCGTCGCCGGTCACGTCCTCGGCATTGGCGGATATGACCTCGGTCCGGACATGCGGCAATCCCTGCATCCGATACCCGGGCAGGGGAGCAAGCAGGATCAATGTGCCCGTCTCGGGAATCGCCGCCAACTTACCGGCTATGTCATGCCGCGAATCAAGCCAATAAACGCCGTCGCCAAGCACTTCGAGATCCGTATCGACCGCAAATGCCGATGCCGCGGGCATTGTGTCGGAACCGTCATCCGATTCCGCCACGACAAGCGCTCCCGATTCGTCCGGCTGGACAACAGCGGCGGATTCCGAATGCGGAACATCCGGTGTTTCCACGTCTTCCGGCGTTTCCGGTTCTTCCGGTTCTTCGACCGTCTCCGTTGATTCCGGTTCCTTCGCTTCTTCCGTCACTTCGGACTCGGGCACGACAACGGGGTCTTCTGAAGGCTCCGGTTCTTTTTTGCCTGTTTCCCCGGTAGCCGGCTCCGCAACCGGAATCGTAACGCTCTCCGGTTCGGACGGCGCTTTTTCCTCAATCGCCGGCGGAGTGTCGATTGTCGCGTCGGGAGCGGGTTCCGCCGGGACTTCCGCCAGAGGCGTTGTTGCTTCGGGAACGGATGGTTCCACACGTTCCGCCGGCTCGGCGGGAGCGACAGGCTGCGTTTCCACCACCGGCTCCGATGGCGCAATCGGCACAGCCGGCTGGACCGGCGCGTCGGGCACAACTATCGGCATCGTTACCGGCAACTCCGGTTGAGGCGCCGCCGGAGCCGAAGGAACCGCGGGCATGGGAAGCGCCGGCTCGTTCGGCGTCGTCATATACGCCAAAATCAAAACAAGCAACACGAGCGATGTAAGATGCGCCGCGAAACGGCTTTTTGTGCCCAGTCTGCTCCGCATTGTGACAGTCTCCTCCAAAGACAATACAACCACCCCATCAGTCCCATAATTATATGTCCGGAAGTTTCGAAGGAAAGGGAATTGTAAGAAATCTTGACCGTACAGCCCCTACGACTAATATAGAACCGGATTCATTTATTCCGTTCTATTTCACGGGAGAGAACAATATGCTGTATACGGCGGCGATTTTTGATTTTGACGGAACCCTGCTCGACACGCTGGACGATCTGGCCGATTGCATGAACCGGATACTGGCGAGAATGAAGTATCCGACCCATCCGGTCGATTCCTATAAATATTTCGTGGGCGACGGCATGTTCAACCTGGCGAAACGCGCCGCACCCAAAGGCACGGCCGACGACGTTCTCGCCGCCATCGCCGGAAACATGACCGACGAATACGACACGCACTGGGCGGATAAAACGAAACCGTACGACGGCGTTATGGAAATGCTCTCCGAAATGCGGAAAAAAAATCTCCGCGTCGGGCTGCTGTCCAACAAGCCGGATCAGTTCACGCAAATCATGGCGAAACACTTTTTCCCCGAAGGCACATTCGACCAGGCGTTCGGTGCGCGCGACAACGTGCCGAAAAAACCCGACCCGGCGGGAGCGCTGGAAATTGCCCGCAACCTGGGCATGCAACCGGATCGTTTCCTCTATTTCGGCGACACCAACACCGATATGCGCACCGGCCGCGCCGCCGGCATGTTCACCATCGGCGTAACCTGGGGATTTCGTCCCGTCGAAGAACTGAAGGACGCGGGCGCGCATGCGATTATCAACGAACCGAAAGAAGCGCTTTCCTTTTTGTCATAATAAAACGAGTATGCCATGATAAGCATCGTGCTTGAACGCTTGAGGCAACAGTACCGAACCATGGCGTACCCGGACGCCCCCCCGCCGGAACCGCCCGAACGCTGGCGCGGCATGCCGGTCGTTCCCCCGGAGGCGACCGCTTCCGCCGAAAACGTCTGTCCGACCGGCGCCTTCGCGGCGGGGAGGCTTGATGCCGGAAAATGCATATTTTGCGGCGCTTGCGGCGTGATGTTTTCTCGCGACTACGCGCTTTCCCGTTTCACGCGGGATGATTTGCTCGTCACGGCGGAGAAAAAAGAACCCGCCCCCGCATCGGACCGAGTGCGACGGATTCGTTCCCTGTTCGGAAGATCGCTCAAGCTCCGCCAAGTCTCCGCCGGAGGATGCAATGCCTGCGAAGCGGATTGCAATGTGTTGGGAACGCCCGCATGGGATATGGGGCGGTTCGGCATTTCCTTCGTCGCTTCGCCGCGCCATGCCGACGGCATTTTGGTCACGGGGCCGGTGACGGACAATATGAAACTGGCGCTGGAGAAAACCTACGCCGCCGTACCCGCGCCCAAAATCGTCATCGCCGCCGGCGCATGCGCCGTGTCGGGCGGACTGTACGGCGACGGTTCCGCCCACGGCGTGCTGGATTCAATAGCGCCGGTCGATCTCTACATCCCCGGCTGCCCGCCGCACCCATTGACCATTCTGGAAGGGCTGCTGCGCCTGATTGGGCGGGTGGAGGATATTTAGGAGTCAAGAGCCTGCGCCGCGATAACGACGATTCCCGAAGCGGTTGGCGCATCTTCCCCCTCTACAACTCCGGCCGCGAGGAACGGTCGGCCTTGCGAAGAGAATGAATGCGTTTGCCTTCGAGACGCTTTTCGCGGGAAGCGCGGCTTGGTTTGGTGGGACGGCGCCTTTTAACCGGACGAAGCGTCTCCGCCAACAGATCGCGAAAACGAATCTCCGCCATCGCACGATTGCCGGACTGGGAACGATTGTCGCTCGCCGTTATGCGAAGAATGCCGTCCTGATTGATCCTGTTCTTCAATGCGGCCATTACCACGCTCTTCTGGCAGCCGGTCAGAGCGGAGGACGACGCCGGATGGAAACACAACGTCGCCGCCGTCTCCACCTTGTTCACATTCTGTCCGCCCGGCCCGGTCGAGTGGGAAAATTCAAACCATATTTCCCGACGCGGCACGCATACGCCCGGACGAACGGCAATATCGTTTCCGCCTTCCGCCATGTTTTCGTATCCCCATGCGAAAACCGCTGACCTTGGCCAACGGTTTTCGTCAAATGTTCATTTCGTGTTTTCCGCGCCGCGTCTAGTCGGCAGGCGAAAAAGAATCTTTGCCCGCGCCGCATTCAGGGCAAACAAAATCATCAGGGAGGCTGTCCCATGCGGTTCCAGCATCGATGCCGACGGCAGGCGCACCGACAGCGGGATCGTATACCCAACCACAAATGTCGCAGACGAATTTTTGCATAGTTCTCTCCTATGAAAGAAACCAATCCCTCAACAACCAAATGACACCGGATACCATTGTCGCTTTTTGGCGCGTAAGATCCATACTTTTTCGCTTTTTCGGGCAGGAAAAGCCGTGTTCCTACAGAACACCCTTGCTTGAAGGAATCCCCGGTTCCCGCCCGTCATGCGACGCAGCCTGGCGAAGCGCACGGCCAACGCCCTTGAATATCCCTTCCAGCGCGTGATGCGGATCGTCCGCCGCCAAAAGCGTCGCATGCAGCGTCACTCCGGCGTTGAACGCAAAAGCGCGGAAAAACTCGCGGCCAAGACAGGTGTCGAACGTTCCGCATTTCTCGCCGGGAATAACCGCGTTCCACGCCAAAAACGCCCGACCCGACAAGTCCAACGCCACCTGCGCCAGAGTCTCGTCCATCGGAAGCAGCATCTGCCCGTAGCGGACAATGCCCTTTTTGTCGCCAAGCGCGGTCGCGAACGCCTGTCCCAGGCAAATGCCGACGTCTTCCACCGTGTGGTGCGCGTCAACTCCGATATCGCCGCGCGCTTCCAGCGTCAGATCAAACAGCGCATGTTTGGCCAAAAGCGTCAGCATGTGATCGAAAAATTCGACGCCGGTGGAAATGCGGCATACACCGGAACCGTCGAGGTTAAGCTCGACGGCGACTTCCGTTTCGCTTGTGGCGCGTTCAATCGCGGCGCGGCGGCTCATGGTGCGCTCCTTCGTTTGAGAATAACGGCTCTTGTGGTTTTTGCCAATTCAACAACCCGGTTGACCGCCTGTTCGGTCCTGATTTCGGCGGCGCGGGCGGCGTCTGTTCGCAAACCGGATGAATTGACCAGCACATTGACCCGGGCGGCGCGGACAGCGGCTTCGAGCATAATGGCAGCCACTTCCACGTCGGACAATAAATTCGGGTTCCCCGTCTCCGCCAGAGCAGGCAACAGTTCCGCCGCGTCGCGGGCATTTCCCGCCACTGCCAGGGGCACGTTCATCGATGCGAGGAGGGCGTCGTCGACTGCTTGTTTGCGGGTTGCTTTTTCGATATCGTCGTTCCGGGGCAATTTGTACGCCGCGCTAATGGCGGAGAAAGCCAGGGCGTCTTCGTCGACCGCGCTTTTCAGTGCGCGGATGAGCGGGGAGAGAGCGGCGAGTGTTTCCCGCATCAGTTGGTCGTGTTCGGCGAATTTTGGTTTGCCGACCGTGAAGTTGGCCGCCATTGACGCCATTGACGCGCCGAGTGCGCCGGCCAGCGCGGCGATTCCGCCGCCGCCCGGCACCGGTTCGCCCGAGGCCGCCGCATCGACAAAATCGCCGACAGGCATTTCAACAAATGTATTCATGCAAAACATCCCATTCTAAAATTCCTGGTCCAGCGGAAGGCTGGCTTGGGGGTTTGGGGGCGAAGCCAGCCC
>DAIPJX010000116.1:0-7450 GCA_036770065.1 Planctomycetota bacterium | reverse complement strand
GTTACTTTGGCACATGATGCTGTTTTTTAAATTAGGAGCCACTGCATGAACGAATTCATCACACAGACCGACCCCGAAGTGGCGTCTGCCCTTTCGCTTGAACTCGAACGGCAACGAGACGGCATCGAACTGATCGCTTCGGAAAACTTCACCTCGCCCGCCGTACTACAGGCGCAAGGCTCGGTGCTGACAAACAAATACGCCGAAGGATACCCCGGACGCCGATACTACGGCGGATGCGAAGAAGTAGACAAAGTCGAACGACTCGCCATCGACCGCGCCAAAACGCTGTTCGGCGCGGAACACGCCAACGTCCAACCACACGCCGGCGCACAAGCAAACATCGCCGCATACTTCGCCCTCGTCAACCCCGGCGACCGCGTGCTCGGAATGGACCTGTCGCACGGCGGACACCTGACCCACGGCTATAAACTGAACTTCTCCGGAAAACTGTACGAAATCGGCTCGTACGGCGTGTCGAAAGAAAACGAACGCATCGACTACGACGCACTGGCGAAAACAGCACGGGAATTCAAACCGAAAATGATCATCGCCGGCGCATCGGCATACCCGCGCTTCATCGATTTCGCAAAATTCGCCGAAATCGCCAAAGACGTCGGCGCCTTCTTCATGGTCGACATGGCGCATATCGCCGGGCTCGTCGCGGCAGGACTCCACCCGAACCCCGTCCCGTACGCGGATGTCGTCACATCGACGGCACATAAAACGCTGCGCGGCCCGCGCTCCGGATTCATCCTGTGCAAACAGGAACTGGCGAAAAAAATCGACTCGGCGGTGTTCCCCGGCCTGCAAGGCGGACCGCTCATGCACGTCATCGCCGGCAAAGCAATCGCCTTCAAGGAAGCGGCAAGCCCGGCGTTCAAGGCGTATATGCAACAGACAGTGAAAAACGCGGCGGCAATGGCCGAAGAATTCAAGAAAAACGGATTCCGCATCGTCTCCGGCGGCACCGACAACCATCTGATGCTGGTGGACGTCTTCTCCAAAGGCTACAACGGCCAAGAGGCCGAAGACACCCTGACCAAAGTGCATATCACCATCAACAAAAACCAAATCCCCTTCGACACCCAGCCGCCCCTGCGCCCAAGCGGCATCCGCCTCGGCACGCCCGCCGCGACAACGCGCGGAATGACGGAAGACGCGATCGTCGAAGTGGCGAAAATCATTTGCGAAGCGCTTGAAAAACGGAACGACGACGCGGCGCTGGCCGGCCTGAAGTCCCGGGTAACGGCGCTGTGTGAACAATATCCGTTGTATCCCGAACTGAAATGAATTGGAAAAATCCCATGGCCAACCACACCATTGTCGCCGCGGACAACATCAAGGGAAGCGGCATCGAACTGTTGAAAAAACATTTTGGCGAAAACGCCGTCGTAACGCGCGGAAAATTCGACGAAGCAGAGTTGATTGAAAAAATCGGTTCGTTCGACGCGCTGCTGATTCGTTCGGGCACCACCGTGACGCGCAAAGCGATTGAAGCCGCCGGGCCGCGCCTGAAAATCATCGGCCGCGCCGGCGTCGGCACCGACAATATCGACAAGCCCGCCGCAACCGAACACGGCATCATCGTCATGAACACCCCGTTCGGAAACACCGTCTCGGCGGCCGAACAGGCGATTTCGCTCCTGTTCGCCACGGCCAGGAACATCGCCCGCGCCGACCACCTGATGCAGGACGGCAAGTGGGAAAAGAAAACGCTGGTCGGCACCGAAGTGTTCGAAAAAGTTCTGGGCGTTATCGGCATGGGAAAAATCGGCCAGCACGTGATGAAAGTGATGCAGGCGGCAGGCATGAAAGTTATCGCGTTCGATCCGTTCTTCCCCGCCGACCGCGCGCGCGAACTGAAAGTCGAGCTGTTCGCCAACGTCGACGACGTGCTGTCCCGCGCCGACTTCATTACCCTGCATACCCCCCTCACGGCGGAGACGAAAAATCTGCTCTCGCGCGAGCGCATCGCGAAAATGAAAAAAGGCGCGCGAATCGTCAATTGCGCGCGCGGCGGCGTCATCGACGAGGAAGCGCTGGCGGATGCGGTCAAATCAGGCCATATCGCGGCGGCCGGGATTGACGTTTTTTCGAAAGAGCCGATGACGGAAGGACCGCTGTTCGGCGTGAAAGACTTGACGCTGACGCCGCACCTGGGCGCGTCGACGGAAGAGGCGGAAGAACGCTGCGGACTGCAAATGGCGGAACAGGTGATTGCGTATTTTGAGGAAGGCAAAATCCAGAATGCGGTCAACGTCACCTTCTCGCCCGACGAAAGCCTGTTCGCCTATGCCGAACTCGCCTCGTCCATGGGACGCATCGCGTCGTTCCTTATCAATGCGCCGGTGCAGGAAGTCGACATCCGGGTCAAGGGCAAGTTCTTCGCCGACAAGGATTGCGGCGTGCTCCGTTCGTCGGCGGTGAAAGGCATTCTCGAACGCTACGACGTCGAAGGCGTCAACGACATCAACGCAATGTTCATCGCGCAACAGCGAGGCATCAAGGCGGAACTGCGCCTGGCGAACGGGAACGACGATACGGTTCGGGTGGATCATATCGATCTGTATTTGCGCGGCACGTCCGACGATGGATTGGCGAAGGAGACGCATCTTTCGGGCACTGTCTATCAGGACGGACGCAAACGGTTGATTCAGATCGACGACGCGGACATCGAGGTCAGGCTCGATGATCACATGCTGTTTTTGCGCTACCCGGACCAACCCGGCGTTATCGGGCGCATCGGCACGATTTTGGGCGATGCGAACATCAATATTGAAAACATGCAGGTCGGCATTTTGAAAAAATTGAAAAAGGCGTCGATGGTCATCGGCACGGAACAGGAAGTTCCGGCCAATGTGGTCGAAATACTGCGCCGGGATGAAAACCTGCAAGTTGAACGGATTTACAACGTCAATCTGATTGATTGAACGCAAAACAATGGGGTTTGACGAAACTATTGCGAGCAACCTGCGCATCCGGAAAAAATTCAGGTCCGGCGGAAGGCTGGACCTGAATTTTTTTTCCAAAACCGGAATCGCATTTCATCCGTTCACGCAGTGCATCCGCTTCGTCGGCGCTCCGCACCAATGTCCCGCATTGCCTTGTCGCGGCGCATTGCGACCGCCGCCGGAAAATTGAGCGCCACAGTTCCCGCCCGGACAGGCGCCAAGCGCGCCCCAAACGCCTCCATCACAACAATTCCAAAACAAGAAAAAAAAACTTCGATTATTTCTGGAAACAAAAAATTTTTGATCTATACTGCGCTTAACGCCAATTGCCGCTTGCTTCGTATGAACCGCGCGAATTTCCGATAAAGAGATCTCGCCGGGGCGTACTTTCCGTTTGTTCATAAAATTTCTTTACAAACAAAGAACGAACGCTCCCGCCGGTTAGCCCGGTTTTAGAGCGAATGCTTTTGGTGTGTCTATGCTCCTCGTGCAGCCGGTTTTTTTCCATAGCGATAGGAGGGTGATGGATGAGTATTATCACGAAGATTTTCGGAGCGTTTTTCGTCATGGTGGCCATTGCGGTCGTCACGGGCGTCATCGGTTGGACCACGGTCATGGAACTCGACGGCACACAACACGATATCGTCAACTACGAGCTGGTCGCCGACGCCAATCTCGCCGATCTTGAAAAAAATCTGCAAACCATCATCATCGCGCAACGGACATTGCTCGACAGCAGCATGAGACCGGAAGCACGAAACGACCAACATGCAATTCTCGCCGAGGCGAGGACGGAAACCACCAAAATCGTCGATAGAATCGAACGCATCTTCGCCGAAGGAGCCTCGCAAGTGACGGGGTGGGACAGAATTCAAAACCAGTGGCATGGCCTCGCGTCCACAACCGCCGAATGGAACCAGGGTGTGGAGGAGGCGAACAAAAGGATGAGGGCGTACGAGGCCACCACTATTCTCAATCCCGATGCATTGCTCGGCAACACCCTGCAATACCGGGGCGATCATTTTCAGCTTGCCGTGAATCTTGCCGAAATGGTCATCAACGGCCGGTCCACCGGCCCGGATATCAACCCCGCCGACAATCTCTGCGCCTTTGGCCGCTGGCGCGAACGCTTTGACAACGGCGAAGAGCTGTTCAGCAAAAACCCGACCCTGGTCCAGGCAATGGAAAAAATGACCCTGCCGCACCGGAAATTCCACCGCACGGCCGCCGAAGTCCAGAACCTCCTCAAGGACGGGGCGGAAAAAAACATGGAAGCCATCAATCAACAGTATATTGAACTTGTCGGGGCGGCGCGCGAAGTCGTCGACACGTTTCAGATGATCGCGAACGAAGTGGAAAACGCCAGAACCCTTTTCCGCGACGCCGAACTCGAAACCATGGAGACAATGCTGGCGATCCAGGAAAAAACGACAAGCGCGGTCGGCGCGCTGGTCGCCGCCAACAAGGCGAACATGGACAACAACCTCGCCACGGCAATGGCGAAAGGCAACGCCGCGACGCGCACCATGCAGGGCCTGGCGCTGGGTGCGCTGGGTATCGGCGTGGTGGTTATGGCGGCCTTGTACATCACGGTTCGCAGACAGCTGACCGGCCCGTTGACGCGCGCCATCGCGGCGCTTGCGTCCGACGCCGACGGTGTCGCCTCGGAAGCCCACGGCGTCGCGACAAGCTCCGCATCCCTCTCCGAAGGCTCGAGCAGCCAGTCCTCTTCACTCGAGGAAACGTCGGCGGCCATCGAGCAAATCACCGCAATGGCGCGCAAAAACCTCGATAACGCCAAACAGGCAAACACGGAAATGCAGGCGAACGCCAAACAGATTAAAGATTCGACCGAGGCGGTGACGCGCATGTCCGAGGCAATGGGTGAAATCAAGGATTCGTCGGAAAAGATTTCCAACATTCTCCACACCATCGAGGAAATTGCATTCCAGACCAATCTCCTGGCGCTGAACGCGGCGGTCGAAGCCGCCCGCGCCGGCGAAGCGGGAAAAGGGTTCGCCGTGGTCGCGGACGAAGTCAGGAATCTTGCCCAACGTTCGGCGCAGGCGGTGAAGGATACGTCGGAGCTGATTTCGGGAACAGTGGAACGAATCAACAACGGCGCGGCGATCACGTCGGAGATAGAACAGTATTTCCACCGGATTGCCGACACGGCATCGCGTATCACGCGGATGATAGACGAAATCGACATCGCCACCGGCCAGCAAACGCTGGGCATGGAACAAATCAACCAGTCGGTGTCGCAAATAGATCAAGTCAATCAGGAAAACGCGCGCCATGCCGAAACAAACGCACAGGCCAGCGTCAATTTGAATCAGCGCTCCGGCGATTTGATGGGCCAGATCGATTCCCTGGGCGGCGTGCTGCGAACCGTCATCGGCAATCGCGGCGTTCCGGCCGTTACACGGCGTACATCCGCCGACTCTTCATCGAACGGCCGCGGTCGCCGGCTGCCGGCCGGTCCGAAATTGAAGGCGCTTCCCGCTCCAAGCGACACGGAATTCGTGGAAGCATAACCGACATTACAAGACCGTCCCAACGGAAATTCGTTGGGACGGTCTTCAGGATGGCCACAGAACGCCCACAGGACAATTCAGGCAGGGGACGCTATTGCTTGATCTTCATGATCGCTTCGATTTCCACCGATATGCCGCCGGGAAGCGATGAAAAGCCGATGGCCGAACGCGCATGCGCGCCGACTTCCTTGCCCAGCACTTCCACCAACAAGTCGGAACAACCGTTGATAACCTGCGGATGTTCGTCAAAATCGGGGGTTGCGTTGACCATGCCAAGCAACTTGACAACCGCTTCGATACGGCCAAGATCGCCAAGCGCATCCTTCGCGACCGCAAGAAGGTTCATGCCGGCCTGACGCGCGTGTTTATACCCCTCCGCGGTCGTCAAATCCCGACCCAGCTTGCCCGTCAGCATCACGCCCTCGGACGTGCGCGTACCCTGTCCCGATATATACAGCAAATCGCCGGCAATGCGATAATTGACGAAATTCGCAATCGGACTCGCAACCGGCGGCAACGTCAATCCGATCTGCTCAAGTTTTTTTTCCGGATGCATATGTTCCCCTCTCACAGAATAAACTGGATCTTCATGCACTGCGTGCGATCGGCGGCAATGGCAAACGCCTCCTCCGCCTGCTCGAACGAAAATTGCCTGGAAAGCATCGGCATCGGATCAATCCGGCCCGACGTCAAAAGCTTCACCGCCAATTCGAATTCGACATGGAACTGAATCGAACCAAAAACCTTGATCTCGCGCGTCGTGAACGTCACCCACGGTACCGGAATATCCGTCGCCGGCGCCGAACCAAGCTGAACCATGCTGCCGCCCTTGCGAAGTATTTTCATGCAATCCACAATGGCCGACGGAGCGCCCGACGCATCGACGGCAACATCAATTTCGCCCTCAACCGCATCGGCAATCGCGGTGGATTTGGTATTGACCGCCTGATCCGCCCCCATCTTCAACGCAATGGCCAACGGTTCGTCGGCAATGTCCGTGATCGTGACCCGGGCCGCGCCCGCCGCCTTCGCCGCCGCCGCCGCCAAAACGCCGATAGGACCCGATCCGGTAACCAGTACGTTTTTCCCAAACAGCTCTCCCGGCTGGCGAATGGCGTGAAGCGAACACGAAAGCGGCTCGGCAAACGCGAGACGGGCAAGATCAGTCGATTCCGGAACCTTGACGCACAACCGCGCGTCCGTCTCGATATACTCGCGGAAAAAACCGTGTATGTGCGGATAGTTCATGGCCGAGCAGGGAAAACGCTTGTTAATGCACAAATTCGCCTCGCCGCGACGGCAAGCCATGCATATGCCGCAATTGTTGACGGGATTCAACGCGACTTTGTCGCCAACCTTCAGATCCTTGACGTCCGGACCGGTTTCCACTACCGTGCCGCTGGCTTCATGGCCCATGACAATAGGATTCTTCAAGGTAAAACCGACATTCCCGAAATCCTTGTAATAATGCAAATCGCTGCCGCACACGCCGCCCGCACCCAAACGAACACGAACCTGCCCGGGCCGCAACGCGAGGCATTCAAGCATTTCAACAGCGACTTTTTTCTTGCCCGACAAAACCAGGGCGCGGTATTTGGTGCCTTCCATAAAACAATCCTTTTTTCAGCTTTTCAGCACTGCCAAACCGTATGCCCGCCGCTCTCTAACCATGACGGGCCTGTTCATGTACATGCACTGTCGAAATGGGGGCATCCAGGCGTTTTGCAATCTGGTAGGAGGTCGCCGGTTCACCGAGGTCAACCATGCATTCAAGAATTTGGAACGACCGCTCGGCGCTGCTCATGCGGGGCCTACCCGGACAGGCTCTTAACGCTGGAATATAGCGCGTAATTTCCATATGATACCGCATATTGTCTCCCCGGTCAAGGCCGGCCCCGGTTTTTCAGGGTCATTTAATTCTCTTGAATTACTTTCGGTAAAAGTTGATACTTCCCCCAT
>DAIPJX010000115.1:0-7507 GCA_036770065.1 Planctomycetota bacterium | reverse complement strand
AGCGTGGTCGGCTTCGACGACTTGCGCTACGCCGGATCGGAATTGTGCGAACTCACCACCATTCGCCAACCGTACGAACAAATGGGCGCTGTCGCGGTGGAGTTGCTCGTTGACCGCATACAGGACGGTTGCAATGCGCCGCATCAGCAGATTCTGCTTGAGCCGCGACTGATTGTTCGAGGCAGCAGCGGCGCTGTATGAACTATTTGCGGGTCGCGACGGATATGTCCAGATAGGCGCCCCGGCGGCAGTCCATTTCCTCGCGGACGATTCGGCGGACATGGTCAAGCGTTTCTTCGCGATCGTCGTCGATGATGAACACTGGGAGCGTTTCCCACAGCATGCGACGCTTCGCTTCTTTTTTGCTTCTCGCGACATACGAATACAGCATATAGGCGTTATCCACCACTTCGATGTCGATAAAATCCGGCAAATCCTGTTTCGGTTTCCAAAACATGCATTTCGTTACGATATGATAGAGTGCGAATATTTGCCGCAGTTTTATTCTGCCGCCGAGACTCGGGCGTTTCGGGCGATAGCCGTTGACAATGTCGGTGATAACGCCATTAATGACGGCTTCGTTCAACGCTTCTTCGCGCAGATCGTACTCCGGCCTGACCCAATCGGCAATCATGGCGAAATCGGGGTTGTCCAGAACCGAACTCGGACTGCGGATTTCGACGACGTCGGCCTTGAAAAGCAGGTTGGCGGCGGTGAGCAACGGGTCGTCTTCCGTTTTTCGCGAACGGAAAAATGGATCCGGCAAGCCGCAATCCCGGTAAACGGTGCTGGTCAGTTCAAGGCAGAACATGGCGGACTGGTCGTCGTGGTCCAGCCGGTAATCGGGCGGAATGCGGGTTTGGCTGTTCTTCCACAGCCAGTGCAGGGAAGTTGCCGAGAGTGCCTGAAGCCCGGACTGCCCCGTGTTTTCGGTTACATATTCCGGGAGCGAGGCGAGGGCGAAGTCGCCGGTGTAACGCACGAGCGCAAGCCGGTTGTAGCGGGAGAAAAATTCTTCGGGCCGGCACGTTTCCATGCCGGTCGGGCGGTAGTTGAGCACCCACAGTGCGCCCTCGGCATTACGATAAATCATGGCGCCGTGGGAATATTCCCCTCCATCTTCACTGTAGTTGGCGAACATCGCGCCGATAAGCCCGTACGAACGGGCGAGAATGATATCGCCTTCTCTAAGGACTTCGCCGGTCGGGAAGCGTGAGATCCCGTCCTCCGGAAGAAGGAATTCGGGTTGGGATTTTTTGCACCCGGAAAAAAGAGCGAGGCACGCAACGACAAACGCGGCGGCGAATATTTTCATCAGCGCTTTTCCAGAAGAGCCAGGCTTTCGAAATGCCGTGTTTGCGGGAACATGTCGTATATGGTCAATGAGCGGACCGCATACGTGTCCAGAATATCGGCAAGATTGCGAAACAGGGTGAACGGATTGCAGGACAAATAGGCGATGCGGTCCGGTCCCAGCGCGGACAGAAGCGCCATGCCGTCGCCTTCGACTCCGGGTCGCGGCGGATTGACGACCGCCAGCGCCGGCGGCGGAATGTCCGATTGAGCGGCGCGGGCGCGAAGATACGCGGTCGAGTCTTCCAGAACCAGCGTTACGTTGGCCGCGTTGTTGTCGGCGATGTTGGCGCGGGCCAGGGTGACGTTTTCCGGCACGTTTTCCACCGAGGTGACGCGGTTCGCCTTGCGCGCGATGGAAAGGCCTATTCCGCCGACGCCGGAATACAGGTCGAGCGCTTCGCCGTTTTCCGGGCAAAAATCGCGGATGGCGGCGTACGCCTTTTCGGCGACGGCGGGGTTGGACTGGAAAAACGTATTCGGCCCGATGCGGAGGCGAACGCCGTTCATCGTTTCCACAATGCTGTCCCCGCCCACGAACGCGAGCGGTTGGCCGAACGAAACGTCGCCGAGCCCGGGTGCGAGCAGCCAATGACCGGACGCGATGTCGCCGTCATCGTGCAATTGTCGCAAAACGCCGAGGACGTCGTCTTTTCTGGCGTCGGTTTTGGTCACGAGCGAAAGCAGGGTTTGCCCGTCCCGGGTCTGGCGCACGACAAAGTAGCGCAGTTCGCCGACATGGCGCAGGTAGTTGTAGCTTTCCAGCCCGGCGCGGACGGCAAGCGTTTTGGCTTTTTGAAACACGGCGAAGGCGCGCTCCCCCAACAGCGGGCATTCCTCGAGCGGGACGACATGTCGGTGGCGGTTGGCTTTTCTGAGTCCGGCGCTATCGAACGCGAAGACGTAATCCATGCGCTGGCGATAGCCGAATTGCCTGGGGCTGGCGATGATGTCCGGTTGCGGCGCTTCCCGCATTGCCGTCAAACGCGCCGCTTTTTCCGGTTCTTCCTCCATGCCGAGTATGACGGCATCAAGGATGAAGCGGGCGGCCCGCAATTTCGCGTCGAGCTGCCGGTCATAGGGAACGTCCTGGAATTCGCATCCGCCGCATTCGCCGAAATGGCGGCAGGCGGGCGTGCTTGTGCGCGATTCGGCAAGATCGTCCATGAAGAAATCGCGGAGCTTTTGCTTGTCGGAACGTTTTTTTTGCTTTTTCGCCATTCACTGCTCTTTTATCAGGGTAATCACGGTTATTTCCGGCGGTGTGAGAAACCGCACGGGCGGTCCCCAATACCGCGTTCCATTCGATACATAAACAACGCTTCTGTCTCGCGGCCTTTCCTCGGGCGCGTCCAGACGGTTTGCGCCTTGTGTAAATCCGTTGTTCAAATACGGCATAACATAACGCGCAGGCCAAATCTGCCCGCCGTGGGTGTGGCCGGACAGTTCCAGATCAAACAGGCCGATAGCTTCCTCCGGCGCTTCCGGCCTGTGGGAAAGAAGCAGAACAAATGTATCGGCATCGGGTATTTTGGCAAGTGTTTCCGGAATGCCGGTTCTTCCGGGAAATATCGGATCGTCGACGCCGGCGATGGCGATGCCGCCCGCTTCGGCAATGTCGCCTTGGAGCAATGTGAATCCTGACGCCTGGATAAACGCTTTGGAGGCCTCGTAGCCCGAATATCGTTCGTGATTGCCAAGGACGGCGAATTTGCCGAATGCGCCGTCCATTTTCGACAATGCTTCGACTTGCGGACTGTCGTCCGCGTATTGCCCGTCGACAAAATCGCCGACAACGGCCAGAATGTCCGGATGCTGATCGTTGGCGAGGCGGACGACATTGTCAATCACGCTGATCGGCGTAAACGGCTGAATATGCAGATCGGACAGCATGACGATACGGAGCGTCTCGACGTTGTCCGGCAGACGCGCGGTCGGGAGCGTCACGGTGCGGATGCGTATTGCCTTTGCTTCGTGGGATGCGTAGACAAATCCGAGTACGCCGCACAAAAAGGCGATTCGCAAGCTTGGCGCGTGCCATGAGCGGGAAAACAGGTGGAGGAAAAGCGCCAGCGCGTCACGGGCAGCCAGAAACAGGCAAAGAATAATCAGGAATCCCATCCACATGTAGAGGATGTGGCTGAACACCGGGGATGGCGCGAAAAAGCGCACCCATCCGCGAAAATAGGAGAGTGTGAATCCGAGGGCGATGATGCCGTATCCTATCCATAGCCATGCGCCGGGCTTGAATGTCCGGCGCAGGCAAATCAACAGATACAAATGGACGAACACCATCAGGCTCAGAAAAAGAATCGGAAAATAGCGCATCAAACCTCACATCATAAATCGTAGTTGAGAATGTCGATCGCCCGCCGGCAAATTTCCGCGCCGTAATCCGTCCATATGCCTTGTCCCCAATAACGGTAGCAACTGGTTTGGGAAGCGAGCAGATGGAAGAGGGCTTTCCGGTAGCGGATGTCGCCGGTTGGTATGTTCTTCGTTTTTTCGGCGAAAAGGGCGCTGGCTTTTTCCATGGGGCCGAGCACGTTCTCATAACCCTGGGTCCAGGAGATGTTGTTGGTCCACGAGCCGCCTTCCATGTTGAAGCGGCCGTCGGCCTGTTTGCATTGTTCGATTGCCTTGTCCAGATCGTCGCCGGGCTTGTAGTGCTCGAACAGAAGCTTTGTCCATTTCGGCTGGACGACGGGGAAATCCTCTTCCCGGATTCCCATGTTGAAGAGGTTTTCAAGATATTCCGTGCCGTTCATGGCGGGCGTGTTCGAGCCGCTTGCCTCGGACATGGCCTGGCGGAACATGCCGGGGAATTCGTTCATCATGACGCCGCCGTTTTCGCCGTCGCCGATTTGGATGACGTAGGGCGGGATTGATTTGCCGTTGACCGTTTCATGACCTTTGGATTTGGCTTCGTAGAACGGCTGCATTTGGGCGACGAGCTTGGTGTCGGAACCTTGGGTTTTTATCAGGGTGATGATGGATGCTTCCTCGCCTTTCGAATTGCGCGCCACCAGGCGGTTGGGCGCATACGGCTGGTGCGAGCCGTTGCCGTCTTCGGGGCGTTCGATTGAATGTTCCTGAAGCATGACCCAGAGAAAACCGCAATCCTTGAGCGTTTTGACGAATTCGTAGGCGACGTCGGGGTGGTTCGGGAGCGCCATTTCCGCCGGGCTGAATCCCCGGACCCGGGCGAGCGCGTCCAGCCCGAAGATGGCGGCGAAATGGTGTTGCCATGCCTTGACCTGCAAACGGTAGTCCTGCACCGGGGTCGACGGCGCGACGGCGTGTCCCCAGGTGCAGCCGAGCCATTCGACGTTTTTCTGGTACTGGCTGTTTGTGGTGACGCCCCGAAGGCTGTCGAGAACGTCGTGGAGTCCCATTTTCGGCAGGCCGTAGAAAAGGCACCCGGAGTAGTCGAGCATGACGCGGGGATTTTTCCCCTGGCCGACCAGTTCGGGGACGAGTTCGCCTATGCGCTTGTAGCAGTGGTGGAATGCGGGCGCGTTGTGGTTGTCGCCGATGTCCTGGTGTTCCATCATGTATTGCAGGTTGGAAATGATTGCCGCTGTTTTCAAATCATCGCCGCCGGCGGGAATCAGCGGTTGCTGCATATGGAGGGCGATTCCCCAGGCGGCGTTGACCGCGTTGAAGTCGATGCCGCTGTTCGTGAGATGGAAGGGTCCCGGTCGGCGCATTGTTTCCTCGATGGTTTTTTCCTGGCCGCAAAAATTCGGCCAGCCGTCGATCATTTCGTGCATGTCGGACATACGATTCCTTTCCTAGGGACGGTTTTTCTTCTCTTTCGCTTTGGCGGCCAGGAACATTTCCATTGCCTGCTCCGGGCTGTCGGCGGTACAGCCGCCGAAAACGTGCGGGTGCCGGCGGATCAATTTCGCCGACACGCCTTCCACGACGTCGCGCCAGGTGAATGCGCCTTCCTCTTCCGCGATGACCGTGGCCAGCATTATATTCAGGAGAACGTCGCCCAGTTCTTCGGCCTGGTGGGCGCTGTCGAGTCCGGCCAGCGCCTCCGCCGCTTCCACGGCTTCGTCGACCAGCGGCTTTCCCATGGTTTCGAGCGTTCGCGATTGGTCCCACGGACAGCCTTGTTCCGGATGGCGCAGGCGGCGGATCAAGGCATGGAAAGGGGCGAGGTCGAGTCCGTCGCCCGTTGGTTTGTACTCGTGGGGCATTTCATCCATGCTGCGTTACTCCTCGGTTGCGATCGCCTGTTCAAAATCGATCAGCCATTTTTTCCGATCGAGCCTGGCCGCGTTGCCGCCGACTCGTCCGTCCGAATTGACGACCCGGTGGTCCGGCACGACGATCGCGACCGGATTTTGCGCGTTGGCCTGTGCCACGGCCCGGAAGGCGGCCGGTTTTCCTATGCGTGCGGCAAGTTCGGCATAGGTAACTGTATGGCCAAACGGAATTTTTCGCAACTCATCCCATACGCTGAGCTGAAAAGACGTACCTTTGAGCAGAATCGGCGTGTCGAAGTCACGCGTCATTCCGGTGAAATATCGACGTATTTCATCGTCGATCGAGGCAAGTACGGCGTTGTCGCCGAATTTCAGCCCGGCGTCCAATTGTTGTTGAACAAGATCGGCTTTCCGTTCCATGAAGGATAGTTCGATAAAGGCGAGAAGGTGAAGGTGGCGGTCGTCCGCGGCGGCCAGCATGCTTCCCACGGGCGTGTCTATCCAGCGCGCGGCAAGAGTTGTCGCGTATTTGTTTTCCGGCTGCATTGCCAGTGATTGTTCGAAATTTTTCCGTACGTTTCGTTCCGTGTCGATGTTCGTGATTGTCTCCGTTTCCATGGCTGTCTCCTCTTGAGTCGCTGCCGCGCGGCAACGATTCGGACGCCCTCACGCAATATGGTATCGTTTTGGGGCGTCCGAATCTTCTTTATTTTGGCGATTGTTTTTTTGCTGGCCATCCAGTACAGTCGGGATGGATGGATTTGTTGAAAGGGAACGCATGGACACGCTTGCCGGTTTTGTCGCAGTGGATTTCGATCCGGAAACGAATGAATTGATCGTGATCGATCAAACGCTTTTGCCGGGAAAGGTCAAATTTCTTCGTTTGTCCTCGCCGGAAGAATTATGGGACGCGATTCATGTATTGCGTGTTCGCGGCGCGCCGGCGATTGGCGTTGCCGCCGCTTTCGGCGTTTTTATTTTGGTGAGCGGGTCGAAGGCGGAGACGTTCGATGCATTTTCGAAAGAGTTTGCAACGGCGAAAACCTGGCTTGCGTCTTCCCGTCCGACCGCGGTCAATTTGTTTTGGGCGCTTGACCGCATGGAAAAGCGGCTGAACGCGAGCAGTGAAAAAAGCGTCCCGGACATCAAGCGCGATCTTTGCGCCGAAGCGCATGCGATAAAAAACGAAGACGCCGCCATGTGCCGGGCTATTGGCGAGCACGGCCTGTCGGTGCTGAAGCCGGGCATGGGCCTTCTCACCCACTGCAACGCGGGACAGCTTGCGGCCAGCAAATACGGCACCGCGCTCGCGCCGATTTATGTCGGACATGAGCGGGGGTACGGCTTCAAGGTCTTTGCCGATGAAACGCGGCCTCTTCTTCAGGGTGCGCGTTTGACCGCGTTCGAACTGTTTACCGCGGGCGTCGACGTTACGCTGATTTGCGACAACATGGCGGCGACGGTGATGAAGAACGGCTGGATTCAGGCGGTTTTGGTTGGTTGCGACCGGGTCGCCGCCAACGGCGACGCGGCCAATAAAATCGGCACATCCGGGGTTGCGATTCTGGCGAAATATTACGGCATACCGTTCTATGTGCTTGGGCCGACATCGACCATCGACATGGCGTGCCCGACCGGCGACGATATCGTTATCGAAGAGCGGAAGCCCGAGGAAGTGACAAAACTCTGGTACGAAAAACCAATGGCGCCCGAAGGCGTCAAGGTGTTCAATCCCGCGTTCGACGTGACGCCGCATGAGCTTATTGCCGGCATAGTCACCGAACACGGCATCGCAACCGCGCCTTTCGAAAACGCACTCAAAAAAATGAATAATGGACAATGAAGGAAATTCTTTGCATTTCTCACCCGCTCACTACCGTTCGCTTATTGAGCGAACGGTAGTGAGCGGGTTTTTACTGTAATTCTTCCATCACGGT
>DAIPJX010000303.1:0-2121 GCA_036770065.1 Planctomycetota bacterium | reverse complement strand
AGCGGATTCTGTTTTATTCCGGTAAAGAGCACCGCATGGGCGAAGTCCATGACGGCACCGCTGTCATGGATTTCATGCAGGACGAGCAGGAACGCGGCATCACCATTTCGTCCGCCGTCACCACCTTCGACTGGCTGAACCACCAGGTCAACCTTATCGACACTCCCGGCCACGTCGATTTTACCGCCGAGGTCGAGCGCAGCCTTCGCATTCTCGACGGCGCGGTCACGGTATTTTGCGGCGTCGCCGGCGTTCAGGCGCAGTCGGAGACGGTCTGGCGCCAGGCCGACAATTACAATGTCCCCCGTATCGCCTTTATCAACAAACTCGACCGCGCCGGAGCGGACGCCGACCATGTCGTCGACGAAATCCGCACCCGTCTCGGCGCCAATCCCCTGCTCCTCCAGATTCCGGTTGGCCGCGAAGACGGTTTCAGCGGCGTTATCGATTTGATTGAACCGGGGTATTTGACCTTTGACGGCGAACAGGGCGAAGTCGTCACCCGGCACGACATCCCCGCCGAGTTCGCCGAAGAAGCCGAAGTCCTCGGCATGGACATTATGGAAAAAGCCGCCGACGCCAACGAAGAGTTGACGATGGCGTTTCTTGAAAACGGCCGCCTGACGGTGGAGGAAATCCATCAGGGTTTGCGGATATTGACGCTTGAGCGGCGCATTGTTCCGGTTTTGTGCGGCACGAGTTTGAAGAACAAGGGCGTCCAGCCGCTTTTGGACGCGGTTGTGCACTATCTTCCGAGTCCCAAGGATATGCCCCCGGTCATCGGCCACAAGCCCGGCGGTCCGGACGAGAAAATCGAAGTCCACGCCGTCCGCAAGGAAAAGGCGGTTGCGCTCGTCTTCAAAATCACCGACGACGCCCACGGTCCGCTTGCCTTCCTTCGCGTCTATTCGGGCGAGTTGACCGAAGGCATGCGTCTTGTTGTCGCGTCGAACAACCGCAAGGAGCGCGTCGCCCGCATCTGGCGCATGCACGCGAACGAACGCGTCCAGATAAAATCGGTCGGCCCCGGCGAAATCGTCGGCATTTCCGGCCTCAAATTCGCCGCCACCGGCGATACGTTGTGCGACGAATCGCGTCTGGTCGAGCTTGAGCCGCCGCGCTTTCCGGCGACGGTTATTTCCGTCGCGGTCGAGCCGAAGTCGAACGACGATCGCGACAAGCTTATGGACGTCATTTCCCGGCTTGAGCGCGAGGATCCGACCTTCACCCACAAGATGGACGACGAGACGGGCCAGTTGATTCTGTCCGGCATGGGCGAACTTCATCTTGAAGTCTTGACCACCCGCATTTCCCGCGATTACAAAGTGCCGGTCAACACCGGTTCTCCGCGCGTTTCGTACCGCGAAGGCGTGACGAAAGCGGCGACGGGCGCGGGCGTGTTCGATCAGGTCATCGCCGGCAAGCCGAACTATGCGGAAATAACCCTCGCCGTCCAGCCGCAGCCGGACGAACTGACGCCGCAGGCGGCGTTGAGCGTTCCCGAGGGGTTGTATACGCCGCAGATGCTTGCGTCCGTCCAGAACGCGCTCCGGGACGGTTTTGTTTCCGGTCCTCTCGGCGGCTATCCGATTATTCACACGCTGGCCCGGGTCGACGCCATCAAGTCGCGCGAGAATGAACTGTCCGAACTCGCCGCCGCCGCCGCGTCGGAGATTGCGCTTCGCGACGCCATGCACAAGGCGGGAGCGATTCTGTACGAGCCGGTGATGTCGTTGGAGGTTGTGACGCCGGAAGAATTTTTGGGCAATATCATTCATGATTTGAACGGCCGCCGCGCCGAGATTGCCGAAGTCGGCCGGATTGGCCTTCTTTCGTTCGTCAGGGCGAAAGTGGCGATGGCCGAGATGTTCGGCTATGCGACGACGGTGCGCGGGCTGTCGGGCGGGCGCGCCGATTATTCGATGGAGCCGTGCGCGTATTCCCCGGTCCCGAAAAACAGGACGGCAAGCATTCTCGGGTATGCCCCGGACGAATGATTTTCAATACAGGTTGTTTTTTTTAGCGTAGCGTCATTATACATTTTTCAGGAGAATTCAATCATGGCAAAAGAGAATTACGTACGCAAGAAACCCCACATCAACGTCGGCACCATCGGCCACG
>DAIPJX010000114.1:0-7553 GCA_036770065.1 Planctomycetota bacterium | reverse complement strand
TCATCATATTCAACAAGCTGAAAAAGGAAAATCGCCTATTCGGATAGGCTCTTAACGAAGAATTTATTCGCAGCATGCAATTCTTGCTTTTTTCATGCCTCTGTGAAAAGCAAATGATACACCCTGCACGAAACGAGTCTCCTTCTCGCCCTACGGCTGGCCACATGAAAAACAGCAACACACCTATCTGAAACAGGCTATTTTTCAATGCATTGGGTTTATGGAAGTTTTTTTGAGCGTTGTTTCGAGCAATTCGGACAAACGCCTCATCTGCATACCGATATTAGGCGATTCAGAGTAACGGGCGGCCGCAGCCAAAAGCCGCGTCATATGGGAAGAAACATCTCCGGGAAAACCAAGCAATATCTCATCCCCATTCAAGCTTTTCGCGACCGCGCCTTCCAGCCCATAATCCAGTTCTGCGCATTCCAACCGGAGCGCGCCTTCCAGGCGAAGAAGAAACAAATCCTTGCCCAGCCTTATGCTTCTGTGGCACACCTCCCGTATTTTGACGACATTGACAAACGGTATCCGAGCATCCGACAACAACGGCGATCCCAAAAACGCATACACATGATGAACATGACGCAATTCGTCATTCAACATATTTTTCCACAAATCCGACTCGGCCTCGCTAGACAAGCGAAGAAAAGTCGAATATACTTCAGCTGCCAATAATTGCGTCGATAGAAGAGCGGCCAATGTCTTGTCAGCTATGTCACGATCATTCATTGCACAAACCTTTCCCCACGGGTATCGGCGAGCAAAAAAACATTGGGAGCGCTTGCATGACCCTATAGGCGATAATTGACGTTGACGATTCTATATAACTGTGCTTATTTTAACCAAATTGTCAATAATCAATTCAATTTTTTATATTTAACGTGAATGTAAGTATACAGGAAATACATCACTATGGTCACTCATATTGGTATCGGCAATGATTTCCACCGCCTTTGCGAAGGTTCCGGCTTTTGGCTTGGCGGCGTGTGGATTGATTGTGAATTGGCGTGCATCGCCGACTCGGACGGTGATGTTGTACTTCATGCGCTTACCGATGCGTTGCTTGGTTCGTGTGCGTTGGGAGACATTGGCGAACGCTATCCCCATGCGAAGGCGGGAGAGCCGTCGAACCGGTTTGTGCTGGAAACCATGCTGCTTCTCGCCGCCAGGCATGCGACTGTTAGAAATGTTGATTGCATTATCGAGTTGGAACGCCCAAAAATCAGCCAATGGAAAACAGCCATGCGCGACACGATTGCCGACCTGCTCAACATCTCGTCCAGGAACGTTAGCGTCAAGGCAAAAACCCGGGAAGGAATGGATGCCATCGGCCAAGGAAAAGCGGTAGCCGCAACAGTCGCGCTTCTCGTCGACATCAATGGAAATGACAATGACTGAATATCGAGACAGCTTTGGAAAAAGCGGAGAAGAATTGGCGGCGCGGTTCCTTGAAAACAACGGTATGAGAATCGTCGCGAAAAGAATCCGCACCCATTTCGGAGAATTGGATCTGATTGCCCAAAACGGAACGGAATGGGTCTTTGTCGAAGTGAAAACCCGCTCTTCCCGAAACGCGGGACTTCCCGAGGAAGCGTTCACGCCGGCAAAAGCCCGAAAAATGTCGCGCGCGGTACAAGAATACATGCAATCACACCATTTGGAAAACGAACCCATTCGCTGCGACGTCGTCGCCATCGATATGGAAGACGACACGCCGGCAATTCGCCATTACACCGACGTCTTGTCGGGCGGAGGCCTCGCATGAACCTCCCCGATGCAATCCTTCGCGGAATCGTCGGCGAAGCAATGCGAAAACATATCGGAAAAGGCAAACCGGAAGCAGTCCTCGATCGCCTGCTCCACTTCACCTCCGACCTGCTCCCCGCCGACAGCCCGTTCTTTCCCCAATTGTTCACATTGGGCGCCGTCGTTCAGGACGACGCTCTCGCGCCAAGAAAACTCGGCGAACTGTTTTGGGACAATACGGCACGAAGCCGCGACGAAGTCAGGCGAATGGGAAGTTTTTATACGCCCGCCCCGATTATCGATCATATTCTCGACCTGGTCTGGAAAGACATCTTTCCCAACCAGGACAGCGCCCGCTCCGTATGCGATCCGGCCGTGGGCTGCGGTTTTTTCCCGCTCCGCCTGGCTGAACGGCGAATCGCCCAAGCCGGAACATCCGCCGCGCGCCATTGGGCCGAACAATGCCTCGTCGGCATAGACACCGATCCCCTCGCCGTATTCATGACGCGCATTCTGCTCTGGCTCGCACTCTCGGACAAACACGGCGAATTCGTTCCCTCCCTCTCCAACATCCGCATGGGCGATTCCCTCCTGGGCCCTCCGTTCGGAAAAAACGGCAACGGAATACAATGCGAGCACGCGGTCAACTGGGACAAGGATTTTCCCGCCGTCGCCGCGCGCGGAGGATTCGACTGCATCATCGGAAATCCGCCGTATGAGGTGCTGACCAATTTCTCCCGCCATCCCGAACGCGCCGAACTCGCCAAACAACTCCGCGCCTCCGGCTATTACCACGACTCCATGGCCGGACAAATAAACCTCTACCGCTGCTTTATCGAACGCTCTCTCGACCTGCTCCGCGACAACGGCGCCTTTTCGTTCATCGTTCCGCTTTCCCTGACCCGCGACTCGGCCGCGCGGCCGCTGCGCGAACACCTGGTCGAGCGCTGCAACGCGCGCGTCTGGCGCTTGTACGGCGAGCGCGACGCCGTATTTCGCGGCGTCACCCAATCCGTCTGCATTTTCCGCGCCGCCAAAAACGCGGGAAAAGCGCCGCGCCTCACCGTCCGCTCCGAAGGCGATTCGTTCTCCATCAAAACATCGACCCTGCGCCGCGCCGGTTCCGACTTTTCCCTGCCAAGCCTGAACAAGCGATCGGCCGCGCTCTGGCTTTCCCTGCGGGAGAACGCGACCGCGACCCTTTCCGACCTCTGCACCATGCGCGTGGGCGAAGTCGACCAAACGTTTTTCCGGAATTGCATGGCGGACGAAAACACCGGCACGCTTCTGGCACGCGGCACGCATGTGACGCCGTTCATGCTCAACCTCGATCCGGCGCCGGGCAAAGAACGGTTTTTGCGCGAAGACGATTTTCTCCGCCAAAAAGGCGCGGCCGCAACCGCCTGCAAACAGCGCGCGTCCGAATGGCGCGTCGTCCAACTCGGCATCCGGAACATGCAATCGACGCCGCGACTCGTCGCGGCGCTCGCTCCACCCAATGTCTACCTTGGCAACAGCCTGAACGTTTATTCGCCAAAGGAAAACGTCTCCCTTGAATATTTGGCCGGACTCCTCAACTCGCGCCTCCTGGACTGGCTGTTTTGCGCCACCAGCGGCAACAACAACATCAACCTGCACGAAATGCGCGGCCTGCCCGTTCCCCCTTCGCCCGAACCGGAACACGTCGACATGGTCGAACGCGCGTACGCCGACTGCGCCCACGCAGCCGAAACCGGAATCCCTCTCGACGCCGCCCGAATCGCGCTCGACCACGCAATTCTCCTCTGCTATGGATTGGACGCGAACTCGGCAAGCATAATCGGCGTGTGCGCCACATGATCGCTTGACGCCAGAACGTACCGCGTTTTCCCAATCACGCAATCCTCTCCCGGACGCGACTCCGCGGACGGAGCATGGATATGGCCGAACACGGCAAGATCAATATCGTACTCTCCGATGCAATCGGTCAAAACCGTCGGCAAGCCGTCCTCGCCCAACGGCGGATAATGCGTCATGCAAACGCGATACCGCGCATCGATCGGCAATCCGGAAAGACTCAGCTTCAACCGCTCCAACTCGTGCGCCCGAATCTTTTCCGGATCGTCGGCGCGTTCGGCCGAACCTTTGCCCGCCGGACTGCCTTCGACCGTCGGACCGGCTCCCCAGCGAACAAAAGGAAAATCCCACAAACGGCTCCCGCCAATCGCAATTCCGTCCAGCACCACATGATTGTTGTGCACAAAATACAAGCCGGGAAAACCAAGCGCCCGCATCTTTCCCAGCGACGACCACCAATAATCATGATTGCCCCGAACCAGCACCTTCCGTCCCGGCAACTCCGCAAGCCAGGCCAAATCAACCGACGCGTCCGACAACCGCATCGCCCACGACACGTCTCCCGGAACAAGCACGATGTCATCGTCCCCGACCGCATCGCGCCAATTCCCGGCCAAACGCGCGACGTGATCGTCCCACGCCGGACCAAACACCGCCATCGGCTTCGGCCTCGCGTGCGATAAATGCGGATCCGACAAAGCAAACAAACGCATACAGGTCCCCATCAATAAAACAAGGCGCCCAAAAAGGACGCCTTGCGAATACAACCGGAACAAACGGCAATGATGCAAAAACTCATTCACCGTCCTTAAACGACAAACCCATTTCGGTCAGCTTTTTCTTGATCTCGGTCAAGGAGACGCGGCCGAAATTGCGCGCCCCCGCCAACTCGGCCTCCGACTTCGAAACCAGCTCGCCGATCGTGGCAATGCCCATCGTCTCCATGCATTTGCGGGAACGGACGCCAAGCTCCAACTCGTCAATCGACTTGTTCAAAATTTCCGAACTGGCGTTCTTCTGCCGGCGCTCCATAACCTGGCGCGTCGCCGCGTCCTCGCGCATCATACCAAGGCGAAGACCCTTGGCGGCCAACATTTCCTTGATTTCGCGCAGGCTGGTCTCGCCGAAATTCTTATACGCCAGCATCTCCGCCTCGGTCCGCTTAATCAAATCGCCCAAACACATGATATTCATGCTGGACAAACAATTGCGGCTGCGGACGGACAATTCAAAATCGGAAACCGGAACCCGAAGAATCGCTTCCATACGTTCCGACTGCTTCGTCTCTTCCGGAGAATAATACATGTTCGACGCCGCTTCCGCATTGGACAAATACAACTTGGCGCGGCGATTGGCGGGCGCAATTTTCAGCGCGCGGCGGCAACACACAACCGCCTTGTCGTACTCTTCCTCGTCCTCGTAAATGGTCGCGAGGTTGAGACAGGCATTGACGTACACCCGATTCGACTCGGGACCGATGCGGCTGTAAAATTCTTTCGCAAGCGCATCCAGACCGCGCAAATCGGCGAGATACGCGGCGCGGAACAGGCAATCGGCATAGTTCGGATTAATGTCGATGGAATGGCAGTACTTGTCCAGCGCTTCCTGATACCGTCCGGAATCCTCCAGCACGCGGCCAAGATAAAAATCCAGTTCCGCCTTGTCGGAAAACTGCTTTGCCTGCTGCTCCGCCATCGCCAGAGCCTCGTCAATCCGCCCCATGCGGCGAAGAGAATCGATCGGCTTCAGCGCGAACGGCGCGACTGTCGGAGCGGCCTGGGCGGCACGCTGGAAATATTTCAGCGCTTCCTCCTCATTGCCCTTCCGCTCCCAATCAAGGCCGAGAATCATCGCCCCAATCGGATGGTTCGGAATTTTTTCCGCGCTGGCGACGGCATCCGCCCAATCGCCCAACGCCATGTGCGCCGCGGCAATCCGCGCATTCGCGTCGGACCTGGACGAAAGCGACGGCATCACGTCCTCAATCTCGCCCTTCCAGTCCTCGCGACCGCAGGTAATGGTGTCAAGGTAAAACAACGTTTCCAAATCGAGGGGTTCGGCCATCAAAATATCCGCGGCCGTGGTTTCAACAGTACCGGCTGTCATGTAGTGCCTTGCCTCCTAAACATATTAAAACTTTGTACGACGCAAATCGAATCTTTCATTATACCCACAGAAGGGAAATCATGGCAAGGGATTTTTCCATCCGCGCCCCATTTCCTTCCATTCATTCATCGCGTCCGGTTTTTGGCGAACGCTTTTATCATTATGTCGTCCCCGACCCGAAGGCATTCTCCAACCGCAAACGGCAAGGCGTCCGACATCCGCTCAAGCTGCAATTCCGCCACCGGACCCGGTGCGTGACGACCGCCCAGGATTTTCGGCGCGATAAACGCGACAACCTCG
The DNA here is from genome assembly GCA_036770065.1 of Planctomycetota bacterium. Lineage (GTDB taxonomy): Bacteria > Planctomycetota > SZUA-567 > SZUA-567 > SZUA-567 > JAJBSZ01. Next base: position 1,562 of record DAIPJX010000114.1, on the reverse strand, counting down.
TCCACCAAGCCTTCCGCGAGCAATCCAGCCGCCAAATGACCGCCGCCCTCGCACAACACCATCCCAATTCCCCGCTCCTCCAATTCGCTCAAAAGAAGCGTAAGCGGCACTCTGGAATCTTTCGCCGCAAACTGCACCACTTCGGCCCCCGCGTCCGCCAATTCCATCACCTTCCGCCTCGGCGCGTCGTCAGTCGCCGCGACTATCACGGGGCCGCCCAACCCTTTCCCCTCATCAAGCATCGCCGCCATAAGCGACAACCGCGCGCGGCTGTCGACGACAACCCGGATCGGCTGCGGATGCGCAAAACCGCCACGCCGCGACAAAACAGGTTCGCGGATGTTCAAAAGGGGATTGTCGGAAAGCGCCGTCTCCGACCCGACCATAATCGCATCCGAACGCGAACGGATATCCTGCACCAACTCCCTGCTCTCCGGACCGGAAACCCAGCGGCTGTCGCCCGACGCACTCGCGATCTTGCCGTCCAGCGTCATCGCGTATTTCAGCGTCACGTACGGCAAACGGCGCCGCTGCCGCTTGAAAAAACCCCGAGCCAAATACTCCGACTCTTCCTTGAGCAGTCCCGTCCGAACCGGGATATTCGCCCGGCGCAGTACGTCGGCGCCGTTGGCGTTTTGCGGATTCGGATCCTCCGCCGCAATGCACACGTCCCCGACGCCGGCCGCGATAAGCGCGTCGGCGCAAGGCGGCTGGCGACCCGTCGTCGTGCACGGGCTGAGCGTCACATAGCACGCCGCCCCCCGCGCAGCTTCGCCCGCGTTTCCAAGCGCCATCGCTTCGGCATGAAGGCCGCCAAGCCGATCGTGCCATCCTTCGCCGACGACATGGCCGTTTTTCACCAACACGCAACCGACCGGAGGATTGGGCGAGACCCGGCCTTCGCCGTTTCGCGCGAGCATCAGCGCCCGCTCCATATAACGAACATCGTCAACCGTAAAGTCAGACACCGACCACCCCCACCGTCATCAAAAGGTTGGCCCGGGGAGTCGTCTCACCCGAAGCGATAACAAGACACGTGTCGTCGGCTTTCGCCATCTCGTAAAAATCAAACCGCGACCGGCCCTCGACCGGAACGCCGGGCAGCAATTTTTCATACTCCCCGATAATCGCCGGTTTTCCGCCGTTTTCCTCCGCCATATACACCGCCGATTCAATCGGAATCGTGAGCGACAACGCGCGGACAATATCAAGCCCGCCGACGCACCCCGCCGTAAAATTCAAAAAAACAATCCGCGCCGACGGATTGACGTTCACCGTCGGAGCATAATTGGAATCGGCCAAAAGAACGCGCGCGCCATGGCCGGCTTCGGCCAGCGCCTGAACAAGTTCGGGATGAATAATCGTCGTTTTCAGCACGGTATGCCTTTCGTTCGTCCAAAAAAAGCACCGCCAAAGGTTGGAATGCAACAACACAACTCTAACGCCTCCACCCCCCTTTACCAAGAAAAAAACGCACATACCCCCATATTCATCAATGCGATGAAAACGGGAGCGCAGACGGCTCGGTTGCATCCGGAATCCGGAGAGAGAACCGACAATTA
>DAIPJX010000113.1:0-7560 GCA_036770065.1 Planctomycetota bacterium | reverse complement strand
CGACCGCGCTTCCGAAACACTGAAGGATTGTACCGCTTGACTCGTATCCGGCGGCCACCGACTACAACGTACAGAATAGCGGCGTTCACGCGCCGATGACTGTCTTTTTTTTTATTTTTTTGGCTTTGTGGCGCACGCAACAAATCGAACTGAACGCGGAAGGTCGACGCCGGCGTTCAGTTCGATTCGGGAAAGGTCTAGTCGATGAACAGTTCGACGACGCTGCGTTCGCGCAGGGTTTTTAGCCATGCTTCGAGGTGACGTTCTGTCGCTTCGCTTTCCAGACGCTGGCGGATCTCTTTTTCGATGTGATCAAAAGGGATTGGACCGGCGGGGCGCTCGTCGGTTACCTTTCCAAACAAAATCATCCCGCTCATTGGAATGGGACCGAACACGGCGCCTTTCCGCAGGCTTCCCGCCGCGGCTGTCAGTTGGCTCGCGTACGCCGTTTCAGGCAGCAGTATGGGTTCGGGAAGATCCTGGCCGACGGCTGGCGCAAACTCGTCGTATTGTTTTCGCACATCGTCAAACAAAACGCCGCGTTCCAGCGCGGAGGCGATTTCTCCCGCGATTTCCTGATATGGACGCGGATCGGAATGTCCCTCCCGGTCGGCGAACACGGCCAGCTGTCCTATCGCCAGAAGGCGCGGCTGGACAAGCTTGTCGGTGTTGGCGCGGTAAAATTCGCGTACATCCTCCGGCCGCACCGAGACAGGTTTCTCCGCGAAACGCCGGCGCATATCGCTCATGATAATGTCGCGCTCGGCTTCGCGACGGATATTCGCGCCGGGAACAGAATTGTGGAGCCGGGCCAATTCATCCGTACGCCGGCGAACGGCGGTGACGTCAGGTCTGTGCCCAATACGCGCCGCTTCTTTCATAACCAGTTCGCGGTCGATCAAACGCTCCAGAATTTCTTTTCGAAGTTCTCGTTCGCGACTCGCCAACTCGGCTTTTTCTTCAGGCGTCGCCCGCGCCCGCAATTTCTCCATGACCGGTACGGCAACGCGATCGATTTCGCTGGAAAAAATCGGCGTGCCATTGACGCGCGCCACCATTTCGCCGGACAAGGGCGACTGGACGGCGGTGGTCGGAGCATCGTTTTCAGCACGTTTGCCGCCGAACAAATCGGCGGTAACGACAGGGACGTCGATTGCCCGCCCTGATGGCTGTTCCGGTTCCGGCGTGTGCGGGATATCCCCGGGAACGAAAACGGGAGCGGCCGGTTCGAGCATGGGAAATTCGGGCGGCGGAATGTTCAGCCTCGGGGTTGGGAAATTCGCCGGGACCGGTTCGGGCAGCGAAGTATCGGGCTGGACGGATTCCAGCGGGACGACGCTGACGGGCGCTTGCGCAAGTTCAGGAGCGTACAAGCGGGTTTTTTTCCGCGAACCCGGGGGAAAGCCGGGAGCGTAGCCGAGACCGGACAGGAACGATGGATCGGGAAATGCATCGCGGGAAAGGGCTTGCCGGGTATGGCAATTGCCGCATTCGACGATTGCGCCGGGATGGAAACCGTGCGTGTCCAGCGGGAATCGGCAGAGGGAACAGACCTGATACACTTGGGTCGCCACATGTTCGGCGGCGAGACGCGGTTGTTCTTTTCCGCAATCCGGGCAGCGGACGATTGTTCCCGGATGAACATTTGTGACGAGAAGCGCGGAGCCGCAGTCGAGACAGAATTGCAATTGCCGCAGAATCGTCTGTTGCCCGTCAATATCGAATTCCGCCGCCCGCGATTTTGCGGTCGCGACGGAGAGGCCCAAGCACAGGCATAGTGCGGCTATTCGGACGAATCGGTTTTTCATCCTGTTTATAGTATGGAAACTTTTCCGGATTTCCACCGGGATTTTGAAAGAGGAAGCGTCTTTCCAGGCATGCGTTAAAAAAAACCCTTCGGAAGAGTCCGAAGGGGGGGAGACTTGGAGCCATCCGGGCAGGCTCTTAAAAACTTCCTGCAAGGCTGACCGAGGCTTGCGGTCCCGCTTCAGGGAGCGGAATGGGCATGCCGAGTCGCGTCATTTCTTTTTTGACCTCGACGATTTCGCGGCGCCATTTGAGCCTGCCTTCGAATCCGATGACGTTTTTGTACATCATTTCGGCCCGGCGAAGTTCACGCTCGAGGGCGCGCATGCGGTCGGTATCATCACGCTGTACGGTTTTCGCGCCGGTTTTTTTGGCGCCGCCGGCGTCTTTTTGGGTGTAGATTTTCCCCTTGCGCCAGATTTGTCCGTAATGTTTGCGGCAGTAGCCTTTTGCATGCACGCGATTCTCGCAGCCCTGAACCATGCATTTGGTTTCATGCGTCATTCTGGAACCTTGACCTTTCTTGTCGTGTTAACAATAGAGAACTCCCGGCACGAAAGTCTTCTAACCGCCGGAGTCTGTATTGGCTCAATGTGTTGTCGCCGTAGTCGACCGCTTGATGAAAGACTCATACAAAATAACCGATAAAGCCCATTTGTCAAGCAATTCCGACCCGAATTGATCCGGTTGTATACAAGCCCGGATAGTGTCGGGTGTTATCATTTTTTGCAAATGCCGGAATAAATCCCGGGCAGGCGGTTGCAATCCGCGATGCGGTTCTCTACAATTATTTCCGAATAAAGTTGAGGCAGTGATTTCGGATATGGACCTTCGGCGGGGAGCGCATTGGGGAATGCGCGCCGGGGGCGTGACGAAATGTTTGGGGGTTTTCGGATGCGGGCGGGGAGATGGGGTCTCTATGCCGTTTTGGCCGTTGCCTGGGCGCAGGCGATGGTTGTGGCCGGCGAGCCGGGTTATGCCGCGTCCGATTCGGCGAATTCTCTCGTTTCGCTGCGAAGAAACGCGATTGTCCGTATTGGCGGAACTGTCCGCACGGATTATGCATATCGTTCCGCCAACGCGAATGCGGACGCTTCGGGCGGCGATGCGCATGAAGGCGACCTGTCTGTGCGCGGCGCAACGCTTCGACTCGACGCGACCGTTCATCCCCATGTCAAAGCCATGTTTGCCATTGATTTGTCGGGCGAGTCCGACCCGGGGTATGACGATGACATCGTATCCGAGGCGATGATGGTCATGGATGCGGTTATTGTGCCGGGCCTGGAGTTTTTCGCGGGAAAAGGCAGGGCGCCGTACGGACAGGACATTACGCTCGGGTTGACGCAGTCGTATGCGCACGCGGCGAATCGCACGGATTCGCCCGAAGGCCGGGTTTTTATCGTTCTCCCGCCGGTTGACGCGCGCGAGAACGGAAGGGCGGACGGAAAGGCGTTGGCGCCGATGCGGCCGGGGCAATTCGACCGGACGTTCCAGGCGGGCATGGCGTATCAGTGGGATGATCGCTGGCGTGTCGAGATAGCCGCGTTTCAGCCGGACAGCGCTGTGTACGCGGCGCGGTTGCGCGACGGGCGGTCGATGGCGAAGGGATCGGACATCGGTTTCGCCGGGCGGGCATGGCTGCGCCCGATTGAGGATGTGACGCTGCAATTCTCCGCGATGGCGGTGCATTCGACGCGCATGCGCGACAAGGCGAACCGTGTCGACGTCAGGCCGGACGCAACGATGCGGTCGAATGCGTATTCGCTTTCCGCCGGTTTTGATTGGCGGCGGGATGCGTGGCGGGTGTTTGGCGAAGGGCAGTATGCATGGGATTGGAATTTCACCGACGATTATACGGCAATAACGGGACAGGCGGGGATTCTTCGCGAGTTTGATTCATGGCGCGCGGGTGTTGTCGGCGAACATCTTCGCATAGACGATGGCGCAGGTTCGAAACGAATCGACAAATATTATGCATTGCGCTTGAGCATAGGGTATGAATTTTACAACGGGGCATTCATTATAGGTGAATATGGGCATGAATGGTTCAGCAGAACAGCGGGCGGGCGGGTAGCGGAAAAACGCTCCGGCTCCCTGTATGGCGTTCGCGTCGGGTTTGATTTTTGATTGCTGCCGAAGTTCCAGGCGCCGGGTTGCATGGCGGTTTTCCGTGGTGGAAACTCCTCTGCCGGTATGGGGTTGGCATTGGAATATGCTTTTTGATAACGAACGTCGGCAATGTCCGGAAAAATCCGCAGTTTTTTTTTCGGGATTCGGCAATTATTTCTTTTTCTTAACATGCTTGCTTGGCTGATGTTATAATGCAACGGCAAAAAAAAATAAATTTTGGATAAAAATATCGGAAGGAATAGTCCTTGACTTTTACAAGGCTTGCGGCAATATTAAACCGTGACCCGTGTTGTTTTCGCGAGTCATGCTATGGGGAGAGAGGGCATTTCAGGTTTACAACTTTATATTGTGTGTTATAGACGTCTTTGGGAGGAGAGATAACATGAAACGAGTGTTGGGAGTAGGATTGGCTATTGCGATGGCGATGAGCATTGCGCTGTCCGCCGCCACTGCCGCTGATACTGTTACGGCGATGGGGCCTGCTAATTACAAAGAAACGAAGGGCAATATCTATTCGTGGTGTGGTTTCCCCGGCCCGTGCACGGTGCCCACTTCCGCCATCGTTCTGCTCGAGAAGCAGGGACCGGCCGAGGTCATTATTGGCGACACCTTCAGCTATCAGATTCAGATTTCCAACCGTTCCGCGATGGACATGATTGCCGTCACTCTTGACGACGTTTTGCCCGAAGGCTTCATGGTTGACAGCATCGAGCCGAAACCGACCAAAAATGAAAATGGACGCTTGTTCTGGGATCTCGGCACCGTTCCCGCCAAGAGCGCCAAGCTTATCACCATTTGTGGCCGCGCCGTTCAGCTTGGCTGCCTGGTCTCCAACGCCATGGCCAAAATCTGCTACGAAATGCCGCTTCCGCTGGTGACCCGCGTTGTTCAGTGCAATGTCGAAATTCGCAAGACTCTGCCTGAAGTCGCCGATCTCTGCGACGTCATTCCGATGTGCCTGACCGTCTCCAATGTCGGCAGCGCCCCGGCAACCAACGTTTGCATCACTGATGATCTGCCGGAAGGCTTGTTGACCAAGGACGGCAAGTCCTCCATCAACATCGCTGTCGGCACGATTCCGGTCGGCGGCTACAAGACCTTCTCGATTGACCTCCAGGCCACCAAGCGCGGCAGCTTCACCAATACCGCCGTTGCGATTGGCGACCGTAACTGCCGGTCCGAATCTTCGGCCACGGTCAAGGTCGTTGCTCCTGAACTTCAGGTCAACGTGATGGGTCCGATGGACGGCTACATCTGCACGACGATTCCGTACGAAATCATCGTCACCAACACAGGCGACAGCCCGGCTCAGGACGTCATTCTGGTTGATTGCGTCACTCCTGGCTTCTCGGTTGAAAAAGTGTCCCACAACGGCAAGGTTGACCGCAAGAACCGCATTGTGTGGAACCTCGGCACCATTGCTCCGAACGAATCCGTCACCGTTTGCGTTTGGGGTTCGGCGACCGCGGAAGGCCAGTACGGTCAGGCTATTGAAGTCACTGCCCGTTGCGCCCAGCCGAAAAACGTCAACACCTGCATCACCTTGGTTGGTGTCCCCGGCGTTCTGACCAGCCTTCGCGATAACTGCGACCCGGTCATCGTCGGTGGTCAGGTGACATACACCATTACCGCCAGCAACACCGGTACCCGTGACGCGACCAAGTTGGATTACGTTATCGAACTGGACGAAGGAATGGAATACCTCGGCGGTGAAGGCGCGACCCCGGTCACCCAGGTTGACAAGAAGAAGTTGACCTTCGCGACTCTGCCGGTTCTGCCGAAGGGCGCGACCGCGACCTGGACTGTCACCGTCAAGGCGACCAGTGTTGGCGACAAGCGCTTCGTTGCCAAGCTGAGCACCGGCGAGTTGCAGAGCCCGGTTGCCAAGGCCGAATCCACCAACTTCTATCAGCCGCAAATGGCCATCGTCAGCTCCAACTAAGACGACGACTGCTAGAGAACACCCAAGCATCACCCAACCGGAGCCGCCACGAGCGGCTTCGGTTTTTTACGGCTGTAAGAAATGTCCGGGCGTTTCGCATTGAGCAATGGTCGGATTATTGTACCCCTGTGATGAAATCCGCCCGGAAGAAGCAGTGCGTAGACAAGTTGCTGTCGGCAGAGAAGAGCACTCAGAATAGGGTGCTTTTTTTATGTACCGTGAAAAAAATAAAAACTTCTATCACCGATGCATGGATATGGACAATATAGAGAGTGAAGACTGCGCACCACTATGTAGACAAGGGAGTCGTTATGAATACATATCATGATCTCGCTCTGAGTTTGGCGGTTGGGGCCGACGAGGCGGCGCCGTTTATGGCGGCCGCCGACGGCGGAAGGCGCAATGCGGCTTTGCTGGCGATGGCGCAACAGTTGCGCTCCAAAGTGGACGAGATTGTCGATATCAACACAATAGACGTCGACTCGGCGCGCAAAACCGGACTTGCCAAAGCAATGTGCGACCGGCTGGCGCTGACGAGGGAACGCGTTTTCCTGATGGCGGAAGGTGTGGAGCAGGTCGCCGCGCTTCCGGATCCGGTGGGCGAAGTGCTGGATGGCGCGGTCCGTCCGAACGGACTGTTCATTAGCCGGGTGCGGGTGCCGCTTGGAGCGGTGTTGATGATTTATGAAGCGCGTCCCAACGTCACGACGGATGCGGCCAGCTTGTGCATCAAATCGGGCAATTCCTGCATTTTGCGCGGCGGAAAGGAAGCGCTGGCCACGAACCTGAAGCTGGGCGAGATTATTGCCGACGCGTTGCAATCGGCGGAGTTGCCGGCGACCGCCGTTCAGATCGTCAACACGCCCGACCGCGAATTGGTGCCGCTTCTGCTTGGCATGGACAAGCGTATCGATTTGGTTGTGCCGCGCGGCGGCAAGAGTTTGATCGAAACGGTGGTGAAGCATAGTTCCATCCCTGTCCTCAAACATTTGGACGGCGTTTGCCACACCTATGTGGATGCTTCGGCCGATCCGCAAATGGCGGAAATCATCGTCGTGAACGCCAAAACAAACCGTCCGTCCACATGCAACGCGACCGAGACGCTGCTGGTGCACAAGGATATCGCCAAACGCTTTTTACCGCAGTGCTTGAAAACACTGGCTGATGCCGGAGTCGAGATTCGCGGCGACAGGGAGACGAAAAAACTGGCTGACAAAACCGGTGTGGCGATTATTCCCGCGACCGAGGATGATTGGAAAGCGGAATACAACGCGATGATAGTGGCGGTGAAGGTGGTGAACGACATTCGTTCCGCAATTGATCATATCAATACGCATGGTTCAAAGCATACGGATGCAATTGTGACGGATTCGCTGGAAGCGGCGGCGATGTTCAAATTACTGGTCGATTCATCGTCGGTAATGGTGAACGCGTCGACGCGGTTTGCCGACGGATTCGAGTATGGCCTTGGCGCGGAGATCGGCATTTCGACAGACAAAATGCATGCGCGCGGGCCGGTGGGATTGACAGGTTTGACAACATACAAATGGCTGGTCGAAGGCGACGGGCAGATACGGAGCTAGGTTCTGTCCGAATTATCCCCAATTCGTTGCGTTGGCATGAGCGGAATGTCTTGGGGGAGAAAACCTTTCTGAAGAAAGGTTCTTCTCCCCCAAACCCCC
>DAIPJX010000112.1:0-7584 GCA_036770065.1 Planctomycetota bacterium | reverse complement strand
AGCCAGCCTTCCGCTGGACCAGTTTTTTTACCTGGCAGTACTGTTGTATGGCGGCGCTCCGAATCGCGTCAATGTATAACAGCAACGCTACAGGTTGGGCGTAAAACCGTATTTCCTGAAGATGGCGAGCCCCTCTTCCGACTTCAGAAAATCAACGAACAGACCGGCCTCCTCTTTGTGCCGCGACCCTGTTGCAATACCCACAGGATAGATGACTTTTTGCTTGAGGCCGCCTTCGGGAGCATCGGCGATGATCGCGACTTTGGAGTTGGTGGCGGCGTCGGTGGCATACACGACGCCAACATCGGCACTGCCCTCGGCGACCCAACTGAGCACTTCGGTGACGTTGGCGCCGAGGCTCGCCTTTGCCAAGACCTGATCCCATATGCCCAGACTGGTGAACGCCTCCTCCGCGTACTGGCCGGCGGGGACGCTTTTAGGATCGCCCAACGCGATTATGCCCGCATTCGCCGCGTCGGCGAAACCGGCGATATTGACCGGCCCGGAGGCGTTTCGAATCAGGACTATTTTATTTTCGAGCAGTTGGACAATACTGGCCGGAACGATGTATTCCTCTTCCGTCAGATCGTTCATCTGCTTCATGGCTGCGGACATGAACACGTCGGCGTCAAGGCCGTTTTCGATCTGCGATTGCAGCTTGCCCGAGCTGTCGTAGGTTCCCTCGACGGCGATCCAGGGATACTTCTGCTGGAACAGCGGGATCAATTCGTCCTCGAAAGAATACCGCAGGCTGGCGGCGGCGGCGACGGTAAGGGATACTTTTTCCTTGTCGGCCGCGAAACCATTGCCGCCCATGGATGCGGCAATTCCCAAAACGACGGCAAACAGGATTCCCGCTTTCGCTTGATGCATGTCTTCCCCTTTTTTTCGGCGTTACCGTGCGCATTCACCGGCTTCACCAGTCAAAATTTCGACGCCGTGGATCAATTCGTCCATCACAAACCCCAGACACTCCCTCGCCGCTCTTGGACTGCCGGGCAGATTGACGATCAAGGTGCCGCCCCGAATGCCCGCGACGGCGCGGCTGAGCATGGCGCGTTTGCTGACGCCCAAACTCAGGGTGCGCATGGCCTCGGGGATGCCGGGGCACAGGCGTTCGACCACCCGGAGGGTGGCCTCGGGCGTGACGTCGCGGCGGGAAAAACCGGTGCCGCCGCTGGTCAGCGCCAGAGCGACTCCATCCCTGTCGCAGTAGCGGACGAGCATCGCGGCGATTTGCTCCTCTTCGTCGGGTACGATGTCGCGCGCCGCGACAACCATTCCCGACGCTTCGACAATTTCCCGCATCGCCTCGCCGCTTGCGTCCGCGCGTTTTCCGGCGCTTCCCTTGTCGCTGACGGTGAGCAACGCCGCGCGAAGGACGACGCGCCGTTCCACCCCGCCGCCGACGCGAATGCGGCCGCCCCGGAGCACGCGGGCGAATATGCCGTGGCGCGGCATGATGCAGTCGCCCATGCTTTCGTAGATGCGGCAGCGGCTGTGGCATTCCTTGCCGAACTGCGTAATCTCCAGTATCGCATCGCCGCAATGCAGGCGGTCGCCGATCCGCAGGGACGGCCAGTCGAGTCCGTCGACGACGAGATTTTCGCCGAAGTCGCCGAACGCGCATTCCGCGCCCGCGCTTCTGAATTCGTCGATTCTTTCCAGCGGCAGTATGCTTACTTGACGGTGCCAGTCGCCCGCGTGGGCGTCGCCTTGCAGGCCGTGGCCGGCCGCCAGTTCGGCGGAGTCGCGAGGAGTTTTCGGCGTGCCCCTGGCGGGGCTGAGACAGATGGCGCGGATTGTTCCCACGATTATCCTCCGATTCTGTGCATGGGTTCGCCGCCAGCGGGACAATGCTCCATGTCGTGTCGTTCGGGTTTGTCCGCGACGATCTTCCTGATGCGATTCGCCAGCGCGTCGTCGTCGGCCCCGTTTCGCAACGACGCGGCGAGATCGCCTCCGTGCTTGTGGTGCAGGCAGGTTTTAAGAAATCCGGCGCTGGTGAGGCGGATACGGTTGCAGCGGTTGCAGAAATTGTCGGTCAGGGCGGTTATGTACCCGATGCGGGCGGAATGGCCCGCCACGGTGAAATAGACGGCCGGGCCGTTGCCTTGGCGTTCCGCGGCCGGCGTCGTCGGGCCGAACCGTTTTTCGACGATTCCCCGGACTTCCTCATGGGAAAGTCCGGAAAACCGCATCCCCTCGCCGAGCGGCATGAGTTCGATGAAGCGGACCGGCATGCCGTGGTCCAGGGCGAAGTCGAGGACGGGAATAATGTCGACGTCGTTGATGCCGCGAATGGGCACCATGTTCAGCTTCACCGCCAAACCGCGGTCGGCGGCCAGAAGGATGTTGTCGAGAATACGGTCGACATCGACGGCGCTTCGCGTGACGCGCGCGTATGTTTCCGGGGTAATGGCGTTGAGGCTGATATTGACGCCGTCCACTCCGATGTCGGCCAGCGCATCGGCGTGGCGTCCAAGGGCGGAGGCGTTGGTGGTGACGGTGACGCTTTTTACCGCGCGGTTGTTTTTCAGTCCCGCCAGTATGGCGAGGGCGTCCGGGTTCATGAACGGCTCGCCGCCGGTGATTTTGAATTTGCCGACGCCCAAGCGCGACAGCACGCCGCACAGGCGGAGCGTTTCGTCGGTGGCCAAGCGCGGTCTTTTCGCGGGCGGGAGGTTATCCTCCCGCGGCATGCAGAAGACGCAGCGGTAATTGCATTGTTCGGTGATGGAAACGCGGACATACTCTATCCGGCGGTTGTGCCTGTCTCGCAGGGGGCCGCTGGATCCGAACATGACGGTGCTCCTGTTCTAATCCCGTTCGCTGAAATTGCCCGACTTGCCGCCGGTTTTCCGCAGCAGGCGGATGCGCGTGATTTCCATTCCCTTGTTGATTGATTTCGCCATATCGTAGAGGGTCAGGAGGGCGGCGGCCGCGCCGCTCAGCGCTTCCATTTCCGCGCCGGTGCGCGCACGGCAGGCGACGTTGCAAACGACGCGGATTTCCGCCGCTTCCAGATGGAAATCGATCGTACAGGCGTCGATGGGGATGTCATGGCAGAGAGGGATGGCGCGGGCGGTGTTTTTCACCGCCATAATCCCGGCGATTCTGGCCGCGGCGAGGGCGTCGCCTTTTTTCAGGCTGTTGTCCCGGATCGCCCCGACGATTTTCTCCGAAGCGACGAGCGTTCCTTCGGCGCATGCGGTACGGGCCGTTTCGCCCTTGTCCGAGATGTCGACCATGACCGCCTTGCCTGCGCCGTTAAGATGGGATGACATGAGAGGCGGCCTTTCCGTGATGCGGTTTCCGACGGGCGTTTGCGATTGACTTGCCTTGATTCGAGCGGTATTCTTGATTGTATCCCTGCATATTTTTTAGTCTATATAAATATTTTTTATATCCTGAAAAATGTTTGGTATCGCGCCTTGTACGATATCCCTGACGGAGACAATCATGGAGCAGCCCGCAAATCATCCCCGAATGTCTGTTGTTCCCGTGGTGGACGCGGTGGGGTCTGTCCTTTGTCACGACATCACCGCTATTGTTCCGGGCGAGTCGAAGGGCAGGGCGTACAAAAAGGGGCATGTCGTGACTAATGACGATATCCCCCGCCTTCTCAAGCTTGGCAAGGAGCATCTCTACGTGTACGCTCCCGAACCGGGATTCCTGCACGAGGAGGATGCCGCCCTTCGCCTCTCCGCCGCCGGTTCCGGTGAAAATCTTACGCTCACCGAACCGAAAGAGGGCAGGATAAATTTCAAGGCCGCGCGGCGGGGACTGCTCCGGGTGAATGTTCCGCTTCTGGAAAGCATAAACAGCCTGGGTCAGATCACGTTCGCGACGCTCCATACAATGCGCGAGGTGTCCGTCGGGGAAGCGGTGGCCGGCGTGCGCGTCGTGCCGCTGATGGTCGAGGAGCGGTTGATCGCGGAGGCGGAGCGGTTATGTGCGGCGGCGGAGTTTCCCGTGTTGTCGGTGCTCCCGTTCAAACCGGCCCGGATCGGGGTGGTGATTACGGGCAATGAAATTTATCACGGTCGGATCAAGGATGGTTTCGGGCCGGTACTGCGGAAAAAATTCGCCGCGCTGGGTTGCTCCGTCATGGGCGAACGCATGACCTCCGACGATGTCGAAATGACCAGGGACGCGATTTTCTCCTTTGTGGGCGAAGGCGCCGACATGGTTGTTCTGACCGGCGGCATGTCGGTGGATCCCGATGATTTGACGCCGACGTCGATTCGGGCGTCGGGTGCGCGGGTGGTGACGTATGGCGCGCCGGTATTTCCCGGAGCGATGTTCCTGCTGTCGCATCTGTCCACGCCGCGCGGCGAGATTCCGGTTCTCGGTTTGCCCGGGTGCGTGATGTACCATCGCGCGAGTATTTTCGATCTTATTGTGCCGCGCCTGCTGGCGGGAGTGGAGGTGACCGCCGCCGACATTGCCCGGTTGGGGCACGGAGGATTCTGCATGAATTGCTCCGAGTGCCGCTATCCCGACTGCTCGTTCGGGAAATGATTGGCGCCGGATATGTTATTCCATATGTGTTGGGGAACGCCATGAATAATCATCTCTGGAAGGAAATGTGCGATCGTCTCGGTCGTGGCGAGGCTGTCGCGGTCGCCACCATTGCGACGCGGGACGGTTCGGCGCCGCGCAGTGCCGGGGCCAAGATGCTGGTGGGAAGGGAGGGCATCCTGTGCGGCACGCTGGGCGGCGGTCCGGCCGAAGCGATGGCTGCCGTAGAGGCGGTGAAGGCGCTGGCCGGCGGGGAGAGCGGATTGTTCTCCATTGATATGGGCGGAAGCGCCGCGACCGGGGCGGACTTGATCTGCGGCGGCATGGTGCGGATTTTTGTTCAGCGTTTGGAACCGGCTTCGCTGGCGGTTCTGCGCCTGATATGGGAGCGGATGCGGGCTGGACTGGATTCCACGGTCATGACCCCTGTCCGGGGAAAACCGGAGCCGGTGCTTGTCCTGCCGGGTTCGGAGCCGGACTGGCTGTCGGAGGCCATGGCGAACGGTTCCGGCGGCGCATGTCTTTTCAGCCATGAAGGCACGGAATATCTGATCGAACCGCTCAAGGCGCGGACGCGCCTGATTCTGGTTGGCGGCGGGCATGTGTCGCTGGCGACGGCGCAGATGGCGGTTTTGGTTGATTTCGAGGTGACGGTGTTGGACGACCGCGAGGAATTCGCCAACCCGTCGCGTTTTCCCTGGCTCGAACCGGGCCGAACCATCGTGACGCCCGATTTCCGCGGTTGTCTGCGGGAGGATGTGCTGGGCTTCCCTGTGGGCGGGAACTGCTGTATCGCGATATTGACGCGGGGGCATTCCTTCGACGAAGAGGCGCTGGCGCAGGCTTTGGCGACGCCGGCCGGATACGTCGGCATGATTGGCAGTCGCCGCAAGCGGGACGCATTGTATGACCGGCTCGCGGGGCGGGGCGTGCCTCGCGCCGCTTTGGAGAAGGTGCATTGTCCCATTGGGCTGCCGCTGGGCGGAGACACTCCGGCGGAAATCGCCGTGAGCATTGTGGCCGAGCTGGTTTCCGCCAGGGTGAAGGGATTGGCATGAATCAACGCGAAACCGTTGTTCTATCCGGGAGTCGGGAATTGTTTCTGTACAATGCACCCCGTTGATAGTACAAATAGGCCGAACACTCTTCCCCATGAATATAAAAGGAGACTTTCGTGCATCCGCTGAAACAGGTAAAACGCGTCGTCGACATACTTGTCAATCTGTTTATGGTCGTAACGTTTATCTTTATCTTCTGTGTTGTTCTGGCGCAAATTTATTACCGGTATATTCTTGGATCGCCTCTTGTATGGAGTGAAGAATTGTCGCGCTACGTGTTCATCTGGGTCAGTTTGATCGGATGGGTTCTGGCCGCGCGCAGCAATACCCATATCCGCATCACCTTTATTGAAGAGCGGCTCCCGGCCCCGATACGGAAATTCCTCAGCATTCTTTTCGGACTGGTCACCCTGGCCTTTCTCGCCATTCTCGCGTATGTCGGATACGATATGGCGGCGCGGACAATGGGGCGGGCGGCGGTCACGCTTCCCGGCATTACGATGGGCATGGTGTACGCCGCTCTTCCCGTGAGCGCGGTGCTGAGCATGTTCTATGTTGTGTACCACTATCTCGCGCCCGCCGCTTCCCCAAGCGCGCAGCAATAGAAAGAGCAAACCATGTCGATGGAAATGATTTTTCTTGTCTGGATTGTCTGCATCATGCTCGGCATGCCGGTGTTCGTGAGTCTGGGAATGGCGAGCATGCTGCATATCTTCACAAACGATTTGAACATGTTGATTATTCCGCAAAAAATCACCATGGCGGCGAATTCATTCCCGCTTTTGGCGGCTCCGTTCTTTATTCTTATGGGCAATCTGATGAATTCGAGCGGCGTCACCATGCGGATTTTCAATTTCGCGAACGTTCTGGTCGGATGGATGCGGGGCGGTCTCGGCCACACGAATGTGGTGGCTTCCGTTATCTTCGCGGGCATGTCCGGCGCGGCGGTTGCGGATGCGGGCGGTTTGGGCACAATCGAAATCGAGGCGATGCGCCGGGCCGGGTACGACGACGATTTCACCTGCGCCATTACCGCCGCCTCGTCCACTATCGGCCCCATTATTCCGCCGAGTCTGCCCATGGTGATTTACGGCGTGTTGGCGGAGACATCCGTCGGCGGCCTGTTCGTCGGCGGTTTGTTGCCCGGTCTCATGATGGCGTTCGCTCTCATGTTCATGGTGCGCCACTATGCCGTCAAGCGCAATTACCCCCGCGAAGCGTTCCCGACCGCGAAGCAGGTATGGGTTGCGTTTTATAAGGCGTTTTGGGCCATTATGACGCCGGTCGTGCTGTTGGTGGGTATTGTTTCGGGTGTGTTCACCCCGACGGAAGCGGCCGTGTTCGCCGCATTTTTCGCGTTGATTCTGGGCGTTTTCGTCTATCGCGAATTGCGCATCAGGGATATTCCGAAAACGATCCTCGGATCGACGGAAACGAACGGCGTTGTCCTGGCGCTGGTCATGACGGCGGTTTTGTTCGCATGGGACTTGTCGGTGGCGCAGATTCCCCAGACGATAGGTTCGCAGCTCTCCTCCATCAGCCACAGCCCGATTATTCTTCTGTTGATAATCAATATTTTCCTTCTGTTTGTCGGCTGTTTCATGGAAGCGACGGCGGCGATGATGATTCTTGTGCCGATTCTGTATCCGGTGGCGCAGGGAATCGGGATGTCGTCGATTCAGTTCGGCGTGATGGTTGTTTTGAATCTCATGGTGGGGACCATTACGCCGCCGATCGGCGTTGTCCTGTTCGTCGTGTCGAATGTCGCGAAAGTTTCCTTCGAACGCGTGACGCGTGCGACATTGCCGTTCATCGTACCGCTTATTATGGTGCTGGCGGCGGTGACGTTGTGGCCGCCCTTGACGACGTGGCTGCCGTATTACTTGATGGGCGTCCGGTGATTTTCGCATTCCCGGATTTCCAGGACGCGCCGGCATGAAAAAAAAACCGCCTCTCCGGAAGCACGGGGAGGCGGTTTTTCATGCCGTGATTTTTTCGTCGG
>DAIPJX010000111.1:0-7585 GCA_036770065.1 Planctomycetota bacterium | reverse complement strand
CTCGTTTTTTGTGATGCGTCTTTGCCGAAGAGCGTTTCCGCCGGACCCGTTTTTTCACTTGGCGGCGCCGGAACCGTGAATGCTTGAAAAAGAAACGGGCGCCCGGTATAACTGTACGATTCGCGGGGGCCCGATTTTTCTGTGAAGGAGAGCGGCAGCATGGATTTGAAACAATGCATTCGTTCCGTTCCAAATTTCCCCAAGGAAGGGATTCTCTTTTTTGACATTACCACCGTTCTGGAAAACGCGGACGCATTCCGTTATGCGGTGGACTGGCTGGCCGAAAAATTCAAGGACTCGGGCGCAACCAAAGTGTGCGCGGCGGAAGCGCGAGGCTTCACCTTCGCCTCCGCGCTCGCCTATAAACTCGGTTGGGGCATGGTTCCCATCCGGAAACCCGGCAAATTGCCCTACGCCACCATTTCGCAGGACTACGAACTCGAATACGGCACCGCGACTCTTCACATCCATAAAGACGCGGTCAAAAAAGATGAAAAAGTCCTTTTGGTTGACGACCTCCTCGGCACCGGCGGCACCGCCGAAGCCATGGTCCAACTGGTGGAACGATTGGGAGGCGCCGTCGTCGGACTCGGCTTTATCGTCGAACTCGATTTCCTGCCCGGACGTTCCATGCTCAAGAACTACCGGGTGGAAAGCCTGGTGCATTACAAGAGCGAAAAGATGGACGCGTGAGTCTGTTCTTTCTGTTCAAACGCGCGGTCGGAATATTTGTCCAGCCATTGACGATCGTCTTTGTGCTTGGGGGATTGGCGCTGGCGCTTTTCGTGTTCAGGCGCGGAAAAGCCGCTTTCGGGCTGTTGCTTCTTGCGTGGACGGTTCTGTTCTTCGCGTCGTTCCCGCCCGTGACCAGATGGGCCGCATCGCAACTGGAAGGACGGTACCAACCGTTTTTTCCCGCCGCCGCGCCTGAATATAAACCGGAGGCCGTGGTCGTGCTCGGCAACGGCGTCGCCCATCCCGGCGACCCCCGCATGCCCGCCCTGGCGCGGCTCAACGCAACCGCGCTGGCCCGCTTGGCCGAAGGCGTGCGGTTGGCCCATTATTTTCCCGAAGCAACGTTGATCGTCACCGGCAATGGACTCGGTTTTGAAAACTGCGCCGACGCAATGGGAGAGGCGGCGATTGAACTGGGCATTCCTCCCGAACGCATTGTCCGGTTTCCCCAAAGCATGGATACCGGCCATGAAGCGCGTCTGGTGCGGGAGCATATGGGTGTGTCGCCCGTGATTCTCGTCACCACGGCAACGCATATGCCGCGCGCTGCCATGTATTTTCAGGACAACGGCGTCAATGCGACGCCGGCTCCCTGCGATTATATCGGCGCGGTTTCGCCGGACGTTCGGTCGATGGTGAACGCCAGGTATTTCCGGCCGAAAGGCGTCAATCTTACCGATAGCGAAGAAATCTGGCACGAATGGCTGGGGCTGGCGTACTATGCGTGGTTTGGCCGGGAGCGGGACGGAAAGGAAGGACATGAATGATGTTCGCGCGAAAAAACAATCGTGGCGGCGCCTGCTGACCGATATGTTTCGTCTGATTGGCCGCGATGAACGCCGGGCGCTGGATGGCCGGATCGCGCTTCGCGTCGCCGAGTATGCGTCCGGGAAAAACGTGCGCTTGCTTCTCGGTTTCGCGCCCATGTCGGACGAAGCGGATTGCTCCTCATTTTACCGCGAGTGGCTGAAAAGCGGCAAGCGCCTTGCATTGCCGATATGGTTGGGCGGGAACGCCATGACGATACGCGAAGTTACATCCCTGGACGATCAGCTTGTGCCCGGCCGCGGCGGCATTCTCGAACCGCTCGCGTCCCTGCCCGAAATCGACCCGGCGGCATTGGAACTGGCGATATGCCCGGGCCGGGCGTTTTCCGAATCGTGCGGCCGCATGGGCAGGGGGGCGGGCTGTTACGACGCGCTTCTGGCAAAATACGGTACACCGTCGTGCGGGGCGGCGTATGATTTTCAGGTGTTTCCGGAAATTCCTGAGAGTTCCGGCGATATTCGGCTTGACGCGGTGCTGACGCCGACGCGCCGCATCGACAATAAAGGATTATAAGTGGAGACATGCATCCTGGCGCTGGAATCATCGTGCGATGAAACCGCTGGCGCGATAGTGCGAAACGGGCGGGACGTGCTCGCGCAGTTTGTCGCGAGCCAAATCGACCTGCACCGGGCCTACGGCGGGGTCGTTCCCGAAGTCGCCTGCCGCGCGCATATGGAGTGCCTCGTGCCCGGCGTCGACGCCATGCTGTCCGAAAGCGGCATCCGGCCCGACCAACTGGACGCCGTCGCCGTCACCAACCGTCCCGGCCTTATCGGCGCGCTTTTGGTCGGCGTTTCCGCCGCCAAGGGATTGGCCATGGGCTGGAACAAGCCGCTTATCGGCGTCGATCACATAGAAGGCCACATCGCCGCCGCCGCGCTCGCCGAACCGGCGCTCGAGTGCCCGTATGTCGCGCTGGTCGTGTCGGGCGGACACACCACTGTGTTTTTGGTCGAGGACGCGGGCGGCAACCAGTCGATGCGGCTCCTCGCCTCTACACTGGACGACGCGGCGGGCGAAGCGTTCGACAAGGCGTCGAAATTGCTCGGTCTTGGTTTTCCCGGCGGCCCCGCCATTGAAAAAGCGGCGAAAGACGGCAATCCCCACGCCTACGCGTGGCGGAAATCCTGCCTTCCGCCGGACGAAACCAATTTTTCGTTCAGCGGATTGAAAACCGCTGTTCTCTATGCGGCGCGCGGCAAGGCGGGGCGGAAGGGTCCGCTTCTTCTAAACGATCGGGAAGTCGCGGACGCGGCCGCGTCGTTTCAGGAAGCGGTGACGCACGCCCTGGTCTCGCGGACGATTGAGGAAGCGGCGCGCAACAACGTCCGTTGGATTGCGCTTGGCGGCGGAGTCGCCGCCAACGGGCATTTGCGGAACGCCTTGTCCCTCGCCGCCGCCAAACAGGGGCTGAACGTCGCGATTCCGCCGATGAAGTTATGCACCGACAACGCGGTCATGATTGCCGCGCGGGCCGACAGCCTTTTCCGGGCGGGCGTGCGGGACGGGTTGGATCTGGAAACGCGGGCGCGATAGGAAATAGTTCCGATTTCCCCATGTACACGCGCGGGTGAAACGTTATACTCTGGTGGGGTGATTTCTGGTTCAAGTTGAAAGACGCGCGATGTCCATGATGGTTGCCTCCCTGGCCAGCGGTTCGTCGGGGAATTCATATTATATTCAATGCGGCGAAGGCGCGGTGCTGATCGACGCGGGCATTTCCGGCAAGCGGCTGGTGGAGAATATCCGGTTGGCCGGCGGCGATCCGGCGCTTGTCAAGGGCGTTGTCGTCACGCATGATCACCATGACCATGTTGCCGGCGCCGGCGTGTTGCAACGGAAATACGGCTGGAAATTATGGATGACGCCGGGTACGGCGGACGCGTGCGGGGGGCGTTTGGGCAAGGCGATGGTGGAGACTATCCGTCCGGGAGGCGGGTTGCGGACGGCGGGGTTTTCGTTCGAGTTCGTCAAGACGCCGCACGACGGTGCGGAGCCGGTCATGGTCGCGGTGGAGCGTTGCGGCAGGCGGTGCGGGATTTTCACCGATTTGGGCCATGCGTTCGCGGGTTTGGCCGAGAGGCTCGATACGCTGGATTTCGCTTTTTTCGAGGCCAATTTCGATGACGGGCTTTTGTCCGGCAACCGTCGCTATCCGGCGCGGATCAAGGCGCGCATTCGCGGCGATCACGGCCACTTGTCGAACGATGACGCCGCGGATATAATCAACAGGTTGACCGGAGACAGGCTGCGGCGCGTCGTTCTGTCCCACTTGTCGGAAGAGAACAACCGCCCGGAGCTTGCGCTTTCCGCGTTCACCAGGGCTACGGCGGCCAGGCGGGAGATGCTGGGGATGAGGGTCGGCGTTGCGCCGCGCCACAATCCGATGCGGTTGTGCGAAGTGCCGCTCCATACGGTCGCCATGCGCGCATAATGACAAGGGGTGGAGTTTATGTCGGCGGATTCCAGCAGTGAAACGCGCGAAGACGTGTTGCATGTGCCGAATCTCTTCGAGTATTTCTGTATGCGCACCTCCGTTGATATGCGTTCGCGCGGCGGCAGCGGCGGCAGGGACGACGCGCCCGCCACTTCTTTTGCCAGCCTGATCATTTCCATTCTCATGGCGTTCGCGTTTTACGTTTTCGGAAAACCAGCTCTTGCCAAGGCGACGTTTGTTCTTTTCGGCGTTCTTCTTTTGTGGACCGCGTGGGGCGTGATTATCCGCTCGTCCGAGCGCATCGGCCAAAAGGCCGACAACATCAAATCCGGCGTGTTTCCTCCCGACGCCGCTCCGTTTGTGGTTGCGCGGCTCAAATGGTGGAATCATCTTGTCGTTCCGCTTCGTTGGGGCAAGCACAGCCGGCTGTTCGACCGGCGGGGCAAGCTCGAGCGGAAAATCGAGGAGATGAACCGCAAGCTTGCCGACATTGCCGCCCAGAAGAACGCGACCGTAACGCCGCCGTCGGAGGTTGAGTTGGCGGAGCTGGCCTCGCAGCTCAACACTTTTTCCGAGCGCAACGACTATGAAGTGCAGGCCATGGCGAACGAGGACGAGTTTGTCCAGACGAAGAACGAGCTTACGCTGTATATGGCTCTTCTTCACAAGCTGGACGAAATGGCCGAAAAACTGGACCGGATTGAGCGGTTGCAGGTGGTTTTCCACTCGGTCAGCCCGGATGATTTGTCGCAGGTGGTGAACGAGGCCATTCAGCTTTTGGAAGAGCGGCGCATTTTGGTCCTGAATGTCGACGCGATCGATCCGGACGATTTTATCGATCTGGTCACCGTTCGCATCCATGAGGCGCGCTGAGCGCAATTCGGCCTTGCGTTTATGTATCGCATATCCTATCTTGTGATGTATCCGCCGCACCATTCCGTCTTGTAACGATTCGGGAGGAAACACCATGTCTGAAGATTTGGAAAAACCCGAGCCGGTTGAGGATCCCGCCGTCGCAAGTTCCGAAGAGATAGCCGCCGCCAACGTCTTTCCCGAATCGGCTCCGGAGATAGACGCGTCGGAATGTCCCGTTCCCGATTCCGCCGTTCGCGCGCAAAAAAGCGCCGCCAAACGAACGGGCGCGCCGCCCGAGGTGATTCGTTCCGGCGGCAGGGTCTCGGCCAACACCGGCGTCCAGCGCGCCGCCGCCGCGACCGAGGACGACGGCCTTGCGCCCGGCGATCCCATTCCGGGCGAAGAGGGGATTCGCGTCAAGCCTGATTTGGAATTGTTGAAGGAGGTGCCGTTTCTCGATCCGTTGTATAACCAGACCTATCTGTATCTGGTGCCGCGCGATCCTGAGAACTTGTTTGTTTTGTGGGAGGTCGGGGAGGAGTGCCGCGAGCGGTTGCGGGGCAAATTCGGCGAGGATTTTTTCGAAGCCAACCGGTTGATTCTTCGTGTTTCGATGGTGACGGGCATTCAGTTCAACGGGTCGAACGCGCATTCGTTTTTCGAGGTCGACGATTGGCTGGCGGACAAAAACGAATACTGGGTCAAGGTCGCGCCCGACAACGATTATGTCGCCGAACTCGGGTACCGCGCCAGCGGGACCGACTATTTCGAAGTCATCGCCTGTTCCAATTCCGTGTTCGCGCCCAGGGACACGGTCACCAACCAGCAGAAATACGCCGACTGGCCGTCGATTGAAGTCGATCCGAACAATGTCATTCTCGAGGCGCCCACCGCCGACTGGCGCATCAACCAGTACAATTACTGGAAGAACCGCACTCATTACGCGCAGGAGGAAAAGGGGTATTGGTCGCTGGTGCTGCACCAGCATTTGCCTTTTATCCATCATCCCGAGTACGATGTTCCGCTTGAGGAGCAGTGGTTCATGGAGGCGGTCATTTCCGTTTATACGCAGTTGTTGAACATGTTCTGGCGGCTGGAAAAGGACAAGGTGGATTTCCGCATCACGTTGTCGTTGACGCCGTCGTTGTTGTCGATGATGCAGACGCCGCGTTTGAAGGAACGGGCGGCCCGCCACATTGACGAATGCATTGCGCTCGCCACCCGCGAGCGGGACAATTCCAGGGGCAAGCCGTGGTACAACACGATTGAACAGACCTTGCACCGGTTCTGGATCGCCAAGACCGTTTTCGACGCGTATGAGGGCGATTTGACGCGCGGGTACAAGGATTTTCAGGACATGGGCAAGATAGAAGTCATCACGTGTGCGGCGACGCACATGATTTTGCCTTTGTTCAAACACATTCCCGAGTCGGTCGATGCCCAGCTTGACACCGCCGTCAAGCAGTACGAACGCGTGTTCGGGCGCGCGCCGCGCGGGTTTTGGCTTCCGGAAAACGCGTTTACTCCCGGGGTCGACAAATTCCTCGCCGACAACGGCATCAAGTGGTCGCTGGTCAGCGCCACCGGGATGAACCAGGGCGACACCCGTTCCTTTTTCGGAACCGACGGTCCGGTCATTTCGCCGAACGGCGTCGCCTTTTTCGGCATTGACGAGGAGACCCGCGCTTCGGTCTGGTCGCGCGAGGGCGGGTATCCCGGCCACCCGAATTACAAGGAATGGTATCGCGATCTCGGCTATGAGGCCGACTGGGATTATCTGCCCGAATATTTCCACACCGCCAATGTCCGGCGCAACACCGGCATAAAATATTACCGCATTTCCAAAAAAGGCGGCAGCCTTGGGGAGAAGGATTATTACAATCCGATGTGGGCGGAGGGCACCGCGCACGAACAGGCCGGGCAGTTTGTTTATTACCGCGGCATGAAGGCGAATCATGTACAGCGCACCACCAACCGTAAATCCATGATCACCTCCGCCTACGACGCCGAGTTGTTCGGCCATTGGTGGGAAGAGGGTCCGATGTGGATCGAGTCGGTTATGCGCAAACTTCTTTACGATCAGCAGGAAGTGCGTCCGGTCACGCCGTCGGAGTATTTGGGCGAGCACATGACGCACCAGCGCATGATGCCTGGCGCGTCGTCCTGGGGCAAGAAGGATTATTTCCAGACCTGGGTCGACAACCGCAGCTACCAGCCCAATTGCTGGGTGTACCGCCACATGTACCGCTTGTCGCAGAATATGGTTGATTTGGCGACCAAGTACAAGAATACCGAGAACGCGCTTCTCGAGCGCGCCTTGAATCAAGCGGTTCGGGAATTGTTTTTGGCCATTTCGTCGGATTGGGGATTTCTCATCGAGACGGGGCAGGCGGTTCGGTATTCGGAATTGCGGATTACTGTTCATGCCGCGCGCGCGAGAGAGTTGATGCGCCAGATCGAAAACGACTGCATAGACATGACGTTTTTGTGCACACTGGAGATGGCGGATTGCATTTTCGCGTTTGGGGACATGGATTTCCGGAGAATGGCCAGGGAGTAGCCGGACGTTCGCGGCATGCGCGGATGTCGGCATTATAGGCGACGGATACACGATAAACGGGACATATAGGACGCACATGGCACGCATTCCATCTTTCAGGCCGAGGGGTTTTACCCGCGGCCTGTTTCTTCCTTTTCGCGGGATGAGTTTTCTTTTTCGCAATCGCGGGC
>DAIPJX010000110.1:0-7663 GCA_036770065.1 Planctomycetota bacterium | reverse complement strand
AGGGTCCGTAGGGGACTTTCACCCCCAAGTGAGTGCGCCCTGCCGGGCGCACAAATAAAAAAAACCGTTTCCGGCGAACGGAAACGGTTTTTATTTTTTGCGAACGGCGATGCGCGCGGGGCCTACCCGGATAGGCTCTTAGGGGAAATGAGCCTGGGAGAAGGCGATTTTTTCCTCGTCGGTTGGGTGCGCGTCCGGCGGCAATTGTTCAATGCGTTGCAATCGGGGCAGAAGTCCGGCGCGGTTGGCGATTTGAATGGCCAGGCCGGGGCGGGCGTTCAATTCAAGCAGAAGCGGCCCGCGCTCGCGGTCAAGCGCGATATCGGCGCCGAAATAGCCGAGTCCGCATACGCGGTGGCACGCGACGGCCAGCCGCAGGTGTTCATCCCACAACGGTACGGCGAGTTGCGACAAGTCGTTTTTCGTATCGGGATGGAGTACAAGCGGCTGTCCGTGCCGCACCGCGTGCAGCGCCGTTCCGGTGCGAAGGGAGAGGCCGACGCCGACCGCGCCCTTGTGCAGATTGGCCTTGCCGTCGCTGGCTCTCGTGGAGAGGCGGATCATCGACATGACGGGGTAGCCCTTGAAGACGATTTGCCGCACATCGGGCACGCCTTCGAACGAATAGCCGTCGAACACGGCGGTGAACTTGATCCGCTCCTCGACAAGCGCGGTGTCGACTTGGCCGCCGATGCTGTACAGTCCGGAAAGGATGGTCGAGACATGCCGGTACAAATCGGCGAACGACAGTTTCTGCCCGTCCGCTTTTTCGTACACGTCGCCGTTGTGATTGACAATGACGACGATACCGCGCCCGCCGCTTCCGTGGGCGGGTTTTATGACGAAGTCGGGATGGTTTTTCACCATGTCCTTCAGAACGGCGACTTCGTGCTGGTAGCGTATGGAGCCGATGAGATCGGTGACGTTGATGCCATGGCGCTTGGCCAGTTCCTTGGTTTTCGTTTTGTCGTCGACCAGAGGATACAGCCGTCGCGGGTTATACCGCGCTATATAGCGGTGGTTGCGGCCGTTCATTCCCAACACGCCCGCATCGGCCAACTTGCGGGGCCATGTCCATTTGGCCATTATTTCTCCGCCAACGGGTAGAAGCGTTTCAGTTCGGTCAGACGGTAGCCGGTATAGGAGCCGAGCAGCAGCAGCATGCCCATTAATATCAAATCGATCTCGGCAAAGGCAAATGTCAGGTGGCTGGCATAGCGGTTGGTCATGGCGAGATAGCAGACAATGCCGACGCCGAGGCTTGCGCCGAGTTGTCGCAGCGTGTTTTTCGGCCCGTCTTCTTCCCAGAGGATGGATGCGCGTTCGATTGTCCAGGCAAGGATGATGAGCGGGAACAGGGTGACGGAAAGCCCTTCGGTAAAACCTGTCTTGTATGAAACAAGGCTGAACAGTTTCATCAGGAAAATGACCACCAGCACCACTGCGCCTATGCGCGGCACCAGAAGAAGGTTCAGGGTGGAAAGAAAAGAGCGTATAACCAGCCCCAGAGTGACAATGGCGAGAAACGCGAACACTCCGATCGCCAGAGACGTTTCGGTAAAAGACATGGCGATCAGAACCGGCATGAACGTGCCCATGGTTTGAATGCCTATGATGTTTCGGATAATAACGACGATAAGAATGCCCAGAGGGATGAGGGCGATACGCATGAACGCGTTTTGACTTTCCAGCGGAAGGTCGTAGATGGAGAGCGAAGCGAGGGTGCGTCCGATTGCGTCGTTTCTCGAGGCAAGCAGGACGGAAGCCGGGACCGTTGTTTTCATGGAGGAGTAATAGACGGAGGATTGAACGCCGCCCTGCACGTCCAGAAGCGATTTGCCGCCGCGCCGCAAGGCGAGAAACTGGTCGGGAAATCCGAGACGCGGCACCGAGACGTCGAATCCGTTCCAGGCGCCGTTGTAATAGACTTCGAGCGTTCGTATCAGGTTGGCTCTGCGCTTGCCGTCGACGAGCTGGATGCCGTAGACCTTGCGGGCGGGAACGCCGTGTTCCTGAAACAGCTTGATTGCCAAATCGAGGCGGTCGTCCTGGGTGGCGATGGTGGGAAGCAGAAAAATGACGCCGGATTTTTCATCGTATTGAAAAACCGCTTCAAGCAGCTGTAGCGCAAAACCAGGCATTTCGCTTTCGTTCTCGACGTATTTTGCGATGATGTTTTGCGCCGCGTGACGCATTTCCCCGTTTTCCCACAGTATGCCGTCGTCCGGATCGGGGCGCGGCGCGACCAGGGTATCCTTGGACAAAACGGTATCGTATAGTTTGAGGTTGAATAAAATCGTTTGCGGGCCGGTCAATCCCGGGGCGGTCCATTCGGCCCGCCGGTCGTCGCCTGTGCCGTGAAGGCGGAACGCGTAGGCGGGGTCGGAGACCTCGTCGATTGAATAGACGCGGAAGCCCGGATGCTGGGGCGGCGCCGCCAGCGAGACGGAAATGGGGTTGCCGTCGGCGCGAAAGCCGATGCGTCCTTCTATTTGCCAAAGGGGCGCCTGTATGTTCGGCGTCAGGCTGAATTTAAGGTAGACAACCTTATAGACGATGCCGGCGATGCCGAGCGTGAAAAGAGCGAGCACGCATACGAGCAATCTGCGATCCATGGGCGGTTATTCCGTAGCGGTGGTGTTGGAAAGCGAGACATCGACCATGGCGACGCCGTTCAGGAAATTGCGTCCAAGCAATGCCTGGAATTCGAAGTTCTCGCGATCAGCAAGGGTGAAATCGCGCACCATCGAACGATCGCCCATTCGGATTTGCAGGGATACGAGCGGTCGCCGCATTGTTTCGCTTTCCTGTTGTTTAATAAGAATGATGCGTTTGACGGGTTTTTCGAACTGGAATACTTCGTCCGTTTCCCGATGGCGGACGGCGAAAGAGACCCATGGTTTCCCGTCGCGTTCGAAAAACGTCGTATTTTCCGTATCGAGCGAGCATATCGATGCGCCCGTATCAATGCGCGCGGGGAACGAATGGGGGATATCTTCGATAAGAACCGGTTCCGTCTCGCCAATGATCATGAGCGGTTCGGCCGGATCGTCCTGCGTCGGCGGGGTGGTTGCGTCATTGGATGCGCCGTCCCATTTTGGAACTATGATTTCAACCGGATCGACATAGGCCGGACAGTCGACGCAGTCGTTGGCGCGAGCGGAAAGAGTCAGCAAAGCAAAACAAAGCGGAACAAAAAGCGCGATATGCATATCAGCCCTCATTGCACTGTCCGGATGCGTCGGACGCGCAAACAAAAATTTCCCGTTCCCGCCACCCGGTCTATCATTCCGGGCACGGCGGCCATTCACCCAAACAGAGTTTTTGAGTGTATGCGATTATAGCCGGATGTCAAGCCGCCGGATTGCGCGTAGGTGCGGTGAAAATGGCGCAAAGGCATGTTGATCACGGCAACCGCCGTGTCTTTCGCCTGTTGCAAACGGGGCATTATCGATTAAAAAGGCCGTTTATCGGCTTTATAGGCGGTATCGAAATCCCACGGATCGCCTCCGGACAGGCAGCCGCCGTCGATATGATATGCTTCGCCGGTCATATAACTGCTTGCGTCGGACGCAAGCATAACGCACATGCCGACCAGTTCTTCGGGCGTGCCGGGGCGTCGCATGGCGATGCGATCGCGCAGCCATGTCGAACGGGTGGGGTGCTCCCACGTCACGGTGGTGAGCGGAGTCAGGATATGTCCGGGACTCATGGCGTTGGCGCGGATATTGTGTCCCGCCCATTCCACCGCCATGGCGCGGGTCAGCGCGCGCACGCCGGACTTGGTCGCGCCATATACGGAGCAGCCGCCCAGCATGCCTTCGTCGTTGTGCGAACCGATATTGATGATGTTGCCTCCGCCCCAGCCTATCATCCGTCTTGCCACCTCCTGGCTCATGAGGAACAGGCCTTTGAGGTTGATGCTCATGATGCGGTCGTAGGTTTCCTCTTCGACGTCGAGAATGCCTTCGCGCTTGTTGATGCCGGCGCAATTGACCAGAACATGGATACGGCCGAATTTTTCCGAGACGGCCTGGACGCAATCCCGGATCGATTGTTTGCTCGTGACGTCGAGTCCGAATCCGGTCGAATTGGGCATTTCCCCGGCGATGCGATTAACCGCATCTTCGCGCAGATCGCATAGCGCCACCGCACCGCCCGCGTTGGCGAGGCCGCGCGCGAGCACTTCGCCGATGCCGCCCGCGGCGCCTGTCACCAGGATGTTTTTTCCTTTGAGGGAGAAGAGGGATTCGAGATATGTTCCGACTTCGGTCATGATTTTTTCTCCTGTGCGCAATGCTTTGGATGGCTGTCACATGTCTGACAGACAGAATACCCGCTCATTTTTCCGGGTCAAGTGTTATTCGCCGTTCCTTGACCATATCCATGCGAACATGTAGGATGTCCGGTGTCGTATTGGCGATTTCAAACCCGCGGATGGAGCATTATGAAAGAGTTGACCGTCACCCCAATTTCAAGCAAAACCAATGTGGCCATTGTCCATGAGCAGCTTGAGCGGCTTATTCTCGATGGATTTTGGCAGCCGGAGGAAAAGCTCCCGTCCGAATTCGAACTGTGCGGCAAGTTCAATGTCGGCCGTTCCACGATTCGCGAAGCGTTGAATATTCTGAAAACGCGCGAGTTCGTCTATACGGTTCCCGGTCTCGGGACATTCGTCAACCGGCGGGGAGGCGGGCTCTCGGCGGCGTTGGGCGCATATGTTCCCGATCCGAAGAACGAGCGGGATTTGGTGAACGTCATGGAGCTTCGTCTCGGTCTTGAGCCTTTGAGCGCCGCTTTGGCCGCGCGTCGCGCGAACGCGGCGCAATTGAGGGAGTTGAAAAAGGTTCATGGCAAATTGACGACGTGTTCCGATCCCGAGCTTTTCGCCGAGACCGACATGACGTTTCATATGTTATTGACGCGTGCGTGCGGGAATCCGTTGTATGAAAACGCAATGAATGTTGTGCGGGCGTTTTTGCTTGAGCAGCAAATTCTCACGTCGCAGGAAGATCTTCGCCGGAGCAAGGCGGGCAAGTTCCATGATCAGCTGCTTGACGCGGTTGTCCGTCATGATGCGATTGCGGCCGAGGACACGATGCGTGAGCACATGGACGACACGTATATTTACATCAAATCGATTATTGACACGTCGCACAACCGTTCGGGTCGTTGGCACAGGCGGCGCGGCGCGGCCAAAACCGGGCGGAAATGAGAAAATCCCCTTGTTTCAAGTAAAAATCCTGGTCCGGCGGAATGCTGGACCAGGATTTTTACTTGTCGGTGAGCGCTAATTCAATTTGGGCGGCAACACCACTTCCGGCAGGCTGGAGTCCGGACCGGATGCGGTCGACGCGCTTCCCGCCATCCGCGTCAAATCCGATACAACCGGAACCGGCAGGTCGGCGGTCAATTCGGCGGATTCCGCGGGCGACGCCAGAGGCGATCCGGTCGGGGTTGAAACCTCCGATGTGTCGGCCAGTTCGATTGGCGCGGTCACTCCCGGTATCGCGTCGTATTTTGAAAATATGCCGGGGATGTAAATGGTGGGACCATCCTGTTTTTCTTCATCGGTCAAGGTAAAGCATTCGCTCATGAACTCGCCGGACGAGTACAACTCGCTGTTTTCCGGAACGGGAAGAGCGCCGTGCACGACGCCGGGTATCGGCTCGGGCAGGACGGGCTGACCGGGGATAACGGCGGAGAGGCCCGGAGCCGGTTCGGTCGATGTTGACGGGTTTTGCGCAACAGCGGTTGCGCAGCCGACGCCGCCCTCGCGATAGAAGGCGCGCGGGGTGGCCCTGCCGAGAGCCATGGTGACGGCGTTGGAATTGGCGATTACTCCGCAACCCAGATCATAAACAAGATCGCGCGTTTTCCCTTCGGTTCGGAGGGTGGCCGTGGTGCACGGGGCGCAATTCGCGGTTGCTTTCGCCGCCGGACGGGCAGGCCGTGTCGTGCAGCGGAGCGGAACCACCGCACTTTGATATGCGTATTGTGATTGTGCGCTTTGGGGTTCGCAGCAGCCGGAAACGGCCAACATCGCCGCAGCCACTCCCAAGGTAGATAAAAGAACGCGCATTGCTTTCCTCCTCTTTCAAGTTCCGATAACAGTTCCGATATTTGTTGATCGACCAAATCCGGGAATTGCTTCAGGGAATCTGTGAGAAAGAATGAAAGAATTGCCGTTTTTTCTTGCATCGCGTTATTTTCAAATTAGTTGCTCATTTGATGAAAAATGTCGTTTCGCCATTGCAATGCGGGATAAAGGGGTGTTATAGTATGTGATTGAGGTGAAAACCCGTATGAAGCGACGTTTGGGAAGGAGTGTGTGACATGCAGAGGGCAAAAGCGTGCATCTTGTTGAAAATAATGGGGTTGTTTATGTGTTGTACAGCGTTGGCAATGGCTGGTGAGCAGACGCTTCATATTTATACATGGTCCGATTATTTTGATCCGGATGTGCTCTACGAATTTGAGAGCCGGTTCAAATGCCGGGTGCAGGTGGATTATTTTGATTCGAACGAGGCGATGTATGCCAAGATCAAGGCTGGCGGCGGCGGATATGACGTTATCACGCCTTCGTCGTATATGTCCGCGTTGATGCGGGCGCAGGACATGCTGTCGTTTCTCGATCACGACAAATTGCCGAATTTGGAAAATATCGACAAGGCTTTTCTTGCGTTTACCGGGGATGAAGCGATGCGGTACAGCGTTCCGTACACAAGGACGGTGACCGGAGTCGGGTATGATACGCGCAAGGCGGAGGCGGCGGATTTGGGGAGTTGGTCGATTTTCGGCAATGCCAGGTTTGCCAATCGCATGACGATGCTGAATGATATTCGCGAAGGTTTGGGCGCCGCGTTGAAGTATCTTGGGTATAGCCTTAATTCGGTCGATGCGGCCGAAGTGGAGATGGCGGGCGAGCAGCTTGTTCTTTGGAAAAGGAATTTGGCCAAGTTCGATGTCGACGAAGCGAAAATCGGCTTGGGCGCGGGCGAGTTTATTGTTGTGCAGGGGTATAACGGCGATATTGCGTTGGTGATGGAGGAAAATCCGCATATTGGTTTTTATGTGCCGAAGGAAGGGTCGTCGTTGGCGGCGGATGATTTTGTCGTTCCGGTTGGCGCGGGCAATCCGGATTTGGCGCATGCGTTCATCAATTACATGATGGATCCCGAAGTCGCGCTTGCCAATATGGAGGGCATCCATTACTACATGCCCAATCCCGAAGCGTTGGAGCGGCTACCCGTCGAGCTGAAGGAAAACCCCGCCTTCTTTGTCGACGATGCGGTGGTCGCCAAATGCGAGGTGATTCGCGATTTGGGCGAGTTCAACGCTGTCTATGCAAGAACTTGGGATAAAGTCAAGGCGAGCGAATAAAACGCATGCCGGGGAGGGACCGGCGTTCGTCGGTTTTTATTGCCGCGCCGCTGCCGTTTTCCGGCGTTTTTGAAAGTCGGCTATCCAGGTTTCGGCTTCGGCCTGCCTGGCTTGTTCGGGGCCGATTCGCCGTATCGCTTCCGCGAGTCCGGCATCGGCCGCTTTTTTGTACCATTCGAACGCTTTGACGAAATTGCGCGCCCGATTGCGCACAAAATTCAAATTCTGTTTAAAACGCTGTAGGCAAGGCATTGCATGGAATACGATGTGGTTGTTATCG
>DAIPJX010000302.1:0-2188 GCA_036770065.1 Planctomycetota bacterium | reverse complement strand
TCATGGAAGAACTGCGCGCGCTGGAAGAAAAATTCCCCGAATACGCCGACCCGGACAGCCCGACCCGCCAAGTCGGCGCAGCCCCGGCCGCGCCGGAAAAAAAGGAAACGCTCCCCTCCTTCCGCCACGCCGTGCCGATGCTCTCCATCGCCAACACCTATTCGGACGAAGAAATACGGAAGTTCACCGGACGCGTTCAGGGCGCGCTCCAGACCGCGAACGACCACGCCGCGCCGCGCTTTGTGGTCGAACTCAAAATCGACGGACTCGCCTTCACCGCATTCTATCGGGACGGACTCTTCGTCCAGGGAGCCACCCGCGGAGACGGCTCCGAAGGCGAAGACATCACCGCCAACCTGAACGCAACCCCCGGATTTCCAAAAAAACTGAAAGGCGATTTCCCGAAAGGCGATATCGAAGTGCGCGGCGAAATCTACATGTCCGCCCAAACCTTCGCCCGCATCGTCGAAGAACAAGAGGAAGACGGCGGCGTCCGCGTCTTCGCCAACCCCCGAAACGCCGCCGCCGGAACCCTCAAACTCCTCGACCCCGCCGTCGTCGCCTCGCGCACGCTCGAAGCCTTTTTCTACCAAATCGTCGACGCCGAAGACCTGGGCATCCACGGACAGAAAGAAGCGCTGGACGCTTTGGCCGGATGGGGACTCCCGGTCAATCCGCTCAGGAACGCCTTCGCCTCCGCCAACGACATCCTCGCCTTCCGCGATGAACTGGATCAAAAACGGCACGCCCTGCCCTACGGAACCGACGGACTCGTCATCAAGCTCGATTCCTTCGCGCAACAGGATATCCTCGGCCTCGGCACCCGCTCGCCCAACTGGGCCGTCGCCTACAAATTCGCGCCCGAACAGGCCGAAACCACCGTCGTCGGCATCCGCGTGCAAGTCGGAAAACTCGGCCGCCTGACCCCGGTCGCCGACCTTGAACCCGTCAAACTCGCCGGCTCCACCATCACCCACGCAAGCCTTCACAACGAAAGCTATGTGGCGGAAAAAGACGTCCGCATAGGCGACGCCGTGCTCGTCGAAAAAGCCGGGGAAATCATCCCGCAAATCGATCAGGTGCTGACGGCGAAACGCACCGGGAACGAACATCCCTTCCACATGCCCTCCGCCTGCCCCGCCTGCGGCACGCAGTCGATAACGACCGAATCCTCCGGCCAGGACGGCCGAACCATAACGCTTCGCTTTTGCGAAAACCCCGCGTGCCCGGCCAGGCAGTTCGCCCGCATCGTCCACTTCGCCTCGCGCGACGCCATGGACATCGAAGGCATGGGACCGTCCGTCGTACAGTGGCTCCTCGAAAACAACCTGCTCGCCGACGTCGCCGACATCTACCGCCTGACCGCGGAACAACTCCTGCCCATGACGAAAGCGGGACGGGAACTGACCCGGCGGGGCAACGGCGAAGCGACAAAAGTCGTCGACAACCTGCTCGCCGCCATCGAAGCGTCGAAATCGCGGGGACTGGCGAAACTCCTCTTCGCGCTCGTCATCCCCGACATCGGCGAAACGGCGGCGCAACTCCTGGCGCGGCGATTCACAACCATGGACGCGCTCCGCGCGGCATCGGAAGACGAAATCAAAAACGCCGGCATGGGCGAATCCACCGCCTACCGCACGCTCGGGGACAAGTCGGCCAAACAACTGCACGACGCGCTCGCGGCCCTGCCCGCAGGCGAAAAACCATTCGGAAAAGACGAGAAAACACTCGGCATGTTTTTGGAACAGTTGGCGCTGCCCGGCTTCGGGAGCAAACGCGTCCGCGCGGTTGCGAAGCGTTTCGCCAATATCGACGCGCTCCTGGCCGCGCGCGTTTCGGACATCGCCATGACGGAAATGGGCGCGTCGCAGGTCAAGCGGACGCTGGGGCCGGTCGCCGCGCGCTCGCTTCGCGCCTGGTTCGCCGCGCCGGAAAACATCGATCTGCTGCGCCGACTCGCCGAATCCGGCGTCGTCATGGAAAACGCCGCCGCCCTCGCGACCGAAGCGGCGGGAAAAACATTCGTCCTGACGGGAACACTGCCGACCCTGGGACGCGCCGACGCCAAACGCATGATAGAACAAGCCGGCGGCATCGTCGCCGGTTCAATCAGCCAAAAAGTCGATTATCTGGTCGCGGGAGACGCGGCGGGAAGCAAAATGAAAAAAGCGCTCGAACTCGGAACCGA
>DAIPJX010000301.1:0-2191 GCA_036770065.1 Planctomycetota bacterium | reverse complement strand
CCGGGCAGAGCGCTGCCTGAACGCAA
This sequence comes from Planctomycetota bacterium, assembly GCA_036770065.1. Classification (GTDB taxonomy): domain Bacteria; phylum Planctomycetota; class SZUA-567; order SZUA-567; family SZUA-567; genus JAJBSZ01. The sequence goes on along the minus strand of DAIPJX010000301.1, from coordinate 2,165 downwards.
TCGTAACCGCTGTTTTCTGTCATCATAACGAAAAAAACGCCCCTTCAATGGAACATTGAAGGGGCGCGTCAATAATGCAATAGCGCTGCGGTACGATGTATCTCGCTAGTAGCGATTGACGCCGAACGCAAGATCGGAAGAGGGCGGCTGCAAACGTCCCGTCGGGGTGGACGACACAACCCGCCCCTGGCGATCCAACGTTACCGAAGGGGGATTGGGCATCACGACAGGCTGATCCAGCGAAGATGTCCAGCAAACACCTTGTACCGGTTTCGGAGCGTAATACACAGGCGCGGGAGCGGGTTTGGCGATAGCGACAGGCGGCGCGCACTCGGCGCGTTTTCCGCAATCACAGCCGGCAAATGCAAAGAGACCAAGAGCCAGGATTCCAACAAGTAGGGTAGTGCGATACGTAGTCATGACACATCCTCCGCTTTCTTTTCCGGCGGTTGGCGTGCCTTGCCTTGTTTTGCTTGAGCAGAGCCAACCGCTACCTAGATGGTTTTTTCACGTGTGTCCTTCCTCATAGAATGCAAGACCAATATATGTATTATAGGACGTAATATTTTGTTGTCAAGTTTTTTCGAAAACGCCGCAGGAATTTATCAGGCGCCGGGTGAGGTTTGGTTTTCCATGTTCATAAATCATGTTGCATTGTGGCGAACTTGTGGTATAATTTGTACAATTGTTTTTTATATATGACTGGAGGTGCCCGTGGCCTCAGCCCGTTGGCTGGTCAAGCCGAACCCCGGGCCGGTTGTCGAGGAAATAGCGGAGAGATTTGGCGTATCGAAAATATTGGCCACTGTCGTCGCCCAGCGGGTGTCTCCGCTGACGATGGATGCGGTGGCGGTGTTTCTCAAACCGTCCCTCAACACCCTGCTCTCGCCCTGGGATATGGACGATATGGACAAAGCCGCTTCGCGCCTTGCCGAAGCGGTTGAAAAACGTCAACGTGCCGTTGTATACGGCGATTATGACACCGACGGCGTCACCGCCTGTGCGTTGATGATTCGCGCCTGCCGCGCGGCGGGATACTCACTCGACTACCGGTTGCCGTCGCGCTTCGAAGACGGATACGGCATTTCCTCCGATTTTGTTCGAAACGCCGTGGACGAAAAAATCGATCTCGTCATTACTGTCGATTGCGGCACGTCCGAACACGAGAATATCCGCCGCATGAAAGAAAACGGCATCGACGTCATCGTCACCGATCACCATGAACCGGGCGATCGCGAGTTGCCCCCCCACGCCTACGCCATCGTCAATCCGAAACGACTTGATTCCTCGTACCCGTTCCGCGAACTGACCGGCGTCGGCGTCGCCTTCAAGCTTGCCTGGGCGCTGTATGAAAAATTGTCCAATTCACCCAAGGTCGAACCCCATTTGCGCGATACCCTGCTGTCGCTTTTGCCGCTCGCCGCAATCGGCACCATCGCCGACGTCGCTCCCCTGGTCGACGAGAATCGCGCTATCGTCGCGCGAGGGCTGAAAATCATGCACGGCGCGTTGCCGGGAATTTCGGCTCTGCTTGACGTATGCCGGCTGGGAGCGGGCGATTTGACTGCGAGGAGCGTCGCGTTTTCCCTGTCCCCCCGGCTGAACGCGGCGGGCCGCATGGGCAACGCCGATTTGGCGCTCGATTTGCTGGTCGAGGACGATCCGGCGCGGGCCCGGCAGCTTGCCGAAATGCTCGATCGGCAAAACGGCGAGCGACAGACATTGTGCCAGACCATTCTTGGCGAAGCGGCGGAGGAAGTGGAAAAAACGCATGACCTGTCGTCGTGCCCGGCGGTGCTGGTAGCCCGCGAGGGCTGGCATGAAGGGGTGATCGGCATTGTCGCCGGAAGATTGTCGGAAATTTTCGGCAAACCGGCGGCGGTGATTTCATTCCCGACCGGCCATGACAAGGGCAGGGGGTCGGCGCGTTCCGTCAACGGGTTGAATTTGTATCAGGCCATGGCGAATTCCCGCGAACACCTGCTGACCTTCGGCGGGCATGAACTGGCGGCGGGGTTTACGGTTGCGCGCGACAAGGTGGATTCGCTCCGCGCGTCCTTTTTCCATGAATGCGCCCAGCAAATCAGCAAAAAAAATATCGCCCCCACTCTTAACATCGATATGGAAATAGGGCTGTCCGACGTCAATTTCCGGCTGGTCGAGGA
>DAIPJX010000300.1:0-2192 GCA_036770065.1 Planctomycetota bacterium | reverse complement strand
CTTTATGGTCGTTGTTAATTGGTCAGGGCGGATTCGGTGCTGACGAGCGCGTCGCACTGGCGGACAGGCACGCCTTTGAAAGCGGTGACCGATTCTCCGGCGAAGTTCGCCATGGTCAGGTTGACGTTGGATTTTTCCGCCGCCATCAGGTCGAGCAGTGTCTTGACGTCGCGGTTCATATACCAGGCGGCGCGTCCGAGACGAATGTTCGGGATCAGGTTGTGCGCTTTGATCATGCCGCGGATGAGCGCGTTGCCGCTGGCGGAGGCGTTCCCGCCGGTCATGAGAGCGTCCAGTTGGGCGGTGTCGATATTCGCCACGCGCACGATATAGCGCCAGTCGCGCACAACCAGCCCGAGGTTCCATGAGTAGTTCGTCTTGTAGCCCATGAACTCGTTGGCGTCGTCGTCCACGACCGGGCAGCGGCCAAGATACTCGCGGCGCAGGCCGGAGGTCGTGCCTTTGGGATAAATCATATGAAGCGACAAATCGCCCCATACGCACAGCCACGCGGAGGTGCAGGCATCGCCTTGTCCTCCGGCGTCGACGATGTTGTTGGCGTTCTCCGCCCTGGCCGGGTCCAGCGTGGAATAGCGGGGCGCGAGACCCTGGAAGGCGGCGGCGTTATCGGTCAGGTCGCCGTAGAAAATCGTTTTCGCCACTTCCTGGTTCATGCTTTCCAGAAAGGCGCGTTCTTCCGACAAGAGAAAGTCCGCCTGTTGCCCGTTCAAATCCGCCAGCGCCGAATCCACCACCGACCAGGTTTCAAGCATGCCGATGCGGTCGTCGACCTGAACGGTTCGGCTTTTCGATTTCGGCACGCCCCGGTTCAGGGTTCGCCAGTAGCTTTCCGGCAGGCCCGTCCGGATAACGGTACGATGGGTGGTTACGTTGTTGGCTTCAAGAAACATGGCGTCGTCAAGCACCTCGTTCGACTGTTCCAGTATTTCCATGACCCGGCCGATTTTGTTTTCCGGTCCGAGACGTTTCGCATAGTCGGCAAGGGTGACGCTGCGCATACCCACGGTTGACATGTATTCTCCTCTACAAATTCAATTCACATTTCCGCAGCGTCCCGTTCGCAAGCGCACTGCGCGCGGCGATTCCGGGGAATGCGGATTTCGGTTGTTTACGACGGCTTGCTCAGTTCAGATCGGGAAAAAGCAACTGCGCGGTCGAGTGCGCGGACGATTTGCCGTTGCCCGAAGGCGGGGAGTAATCCTCGGCCATGACCTGCGAGACGCGTGCGAGAAAATAGAACATTTCCGGCCAGTTCTGGACATTCATTTGCCGCACCTGCGTCATCAGCAGGGGACTTCCGTAACGGCGCATCAGGGACGCGACGTTTTCGCCGGTTCTCGACAGGTTTGCGCCGCCGAATTCGGGATGCTCTCGAACTTCGCGCAGCCATTTGGCGTTCGTTTCGGCTATCTGAACCGCTTTGGCGTCATTCCGGCTTCGGTCCAACTCGACGTACAGGTTCGCCAGTTTTTGCGCCGCTTCTTTCGCGAGACCCAGTTCCCGCGCAATCGGCGCAAACCGCGCTATCGCGTCCGGGTCGGCTTCGTACCCCTCCGGCCAGTCGAACTCGCCGTAGCCGTCGTTCTCTTCCGGTTCGCGCGGCGTACCGCTCCCGGCCTCCTCGCGCGTCTTTTCCACAACCGGAAGCGGACCGGCCGGGTCGGGCGCATGCCTTGTTTCGGCGGATGCGGTCAACAGGCCGTCCGGTTCCGAAATATTTTCCATGCTATTCTCCTTGCGTATGCGTGGCGTCTTCGCCGTTGTGCATGCCCGTCACGGTGACGAACTGCCCGGGCGGAAGAACGGCGCCAAGCATTTTCCATAAACGCAGGGCGGTTGTCCTTTTCCCCGCGGCGTACGCTCCGTGCATGCCGGGAGCGTATTCCTCGGCGAAAATATTGCCCTGTCCAATCAACCAGGCGAGCACTCTCGCCCCTTCAGCCGTCGATGCGACCGCCCGCATATCGCAGAGCAGACGTTCATGCTCGGCTGCCAATTTCCGTTGTTCTTTTTCCCGTCTCCGGGTTTCCTCCCGTAATTCGTAGGACATCGAATCCCTTTCATCTCTTCGAATGCCATACGCGTCTTTTATCCGCGTTCACGCGCGAACAATGGAAAATCGAGTAGGAGGAAGGTAGGCTCATAATGGGCCTACCTTCCGTCCTCTCACA
>DAIPJX010000109.1:0-7904 GCA_036770065.1 Planctomycetota bacterium | reverse complement strand
CCCCGGCGCGAAATGCCGGGGTGCGTTTATCGAGGGGCTGGCGCGATGCGGATCACTGGATCATATGTCGCCGAGCGTGTCCTTGAGTGCGGAGAGGAAGGCGTTCATGTCGTCGTCCGTGCCGACGCTGACGCGGATGCAGTCGTTGATTCCGGGGTTCGAGAAATAGCGCACAAGGACGTTTCGTTCGCGGAGTCCCGCGAAAGTTTTTTTCGCGCGGTCGGGCGAACCGCAGCGGACGAGGAAAAAATTCGCCGCGCTGTCGTATGTTTTCAGTCCCATTTTCCGCACTTCCGCGATTGCGCGGTCGCGGGCGCGGATGATTTTTCCCGACGTGCTTTTCAGGTATTCGTCGTCCCTGAGCGCGGCTTCGGCGCCGGCCTGGGCCAGGCTGTCGACATTGTAGAAGTCGCGGACTTTTTCCAGTTGTTCCATAAGAGCGGCGTTGCCGAATCCGAGACCGACCCTGAGTCCCGCCAGCGAATAGCTTTTTGAAAACGTCCTGACGATGACGAGGTTTTCGTATTCACCGAGAAGGGGCATTGCGGTATAGCCCGAAAAATCGGCGTACGCCTCGTCCAGAACGATCAGCGTGTCGCCGGCCGCCTCGATCAGGCGGCGCAGGTCTTTTTCCGGGAAGAGCGTTCCGGTGGGCGCGTTGGGATTGGGGATTATCGCCATGACGGCGTTTCGCCAGTCGACCGGATGCGGGAGCGCGTATTCGCCGGCCAGGTCGATTGTCCGGTAGCGGACGTCGTGCATTGCGGCGAGGGTTGCGTAGTAGGTGTAGGTGGGACTGAAGGCGAGCGCTTCGTCTCCCGGGTCGCAACAGGCGTTGAAGAGGATGCGGAGCATTTCGTCGGAGCCGTTTGTCGCCATGACCTGTTCCGGGCGGAGGCCGAAGCGTTCGGCCGCGGCGACGCGAAGGGAGCGGCTGGTCGAATCGGGATAGAGCGCCATGTTCGTCGCCGCCCGCCGGATTGCGTCGGCGGCGTTCGGGCTTGGCGGGTAGCGGTTTTCGTTTTGGTTGAGTTTGACGATGGCCGCGTTCTCCGGCGATTCGCCGGGAACGTACGCGTCCATTTGTTTGACGCACTGGCGGATTTTTGGCATGGTTCGCCGTCCTTTCATGGGACGTTTCGGAAATTTTGGCGTGGCAACTCGCCCGGGTATTTCTATAATCAACGTCACAGTCTATCGGAAGCGGGGGAAGGAAGCAAGAATGCGTGCGGTTATTCAGCGGGTGCGCGAGGCGAGCGTCACGGTCGACGGGGTGGTGACCGGCAGGATAGATGCGGGTCTTCTCGTGTTTGTCGGCGTGACCGGGTCGGACGGCAGGGGGCATGCGCGTACGCTTGCGGGGAAAACGGCGTCTCTCCGCGTTTTCCCGGACGGCGCGGGCAAAATGAATTTGTCGCTTCTCGATGTCGGGGGGGCGGCGCTGGTTGTCAGCCAGTTCACGTTGTATGCCGACGCGTCGAAGGGCAACCGCCCGTCGTTTGTTCGCGCGGCGGCGCCGGAGCGTGCGAACGAATTGTATGAAATTTTTTGCCGGGAGCTCTCGGAACGGGGCGTTCCGGTGGGGAAGGGCGTGTTTGGCGCCGATATGGCGGTTCGGTTGTGGAACGACGGTCCGGTGACGATTTGCCTGGACACGGATATTTGGCGTATAACGGAGGAGAAATCATGATTCGGCTTGCCGTTTCCGGCGCGGGCGGGCGTATGGGTCAGCGCATTTTGGCGCTTTCCGACAAGGACGCTGATTTTGAGTTGGTGCAGGCGATTGAGTGGGACGGTTTTCCGCTTATGGGCCGGAGCGTCAATCAGGGCATGCCGTTGGCTCCCCGGGCGGAGGGGGTTTTGTGGACCAACGAGCTGGTCGAGGGGGCGGACATCCTGATCGATTTTTCCTCGCCGGAGAATGCGGTTGTGAACGCGCGCCGCGCGGTGGAGTACGGCATCAAGCTGGTGGTCGGCACGACGGGTCTTTCCGGGGAGCAGTCTGCCGAGTTGCACGAGGCGGCGAAATCGATTCCGGTGATGCAGCCGCCGAATTTTTCGCTTGGGGTCAATTTGATGTTTTCACTGGCGGCGGAGGCGGCGCGCGTGTTGGGCGACGAATACAATATCGAGATAATCGAAGCGCACCACAACCAGAAGGTCGACGCGCCGTCGGGGACGGCGCTTGGCTTGGCGCAGGCGGTTACGGGCGAGTTGCATCGGGACATGGATTCTGTTCTCGTGCATGGCCGCCACGGCAGGCCGGGCAAGCGCAAGCCTGAGGAAATCGGCATGCATGCGCTTCGTATGGGTTCGCTTGCGGGCGATCACACGGTGTACTTTTGCAGTGAGCACGAATGCTTTTCGATATCGCACCGTGCGGAATCGCGCGACGTCTTCGCGGCCGGCGCGCTTCGGGCGGCCAAGTGGATGATGCGGCGTGGAAAGCCGGGCTGGTATACGATGCGGGACATGCTGTTTGGCGATTAGAGTCTGTCCGAGGACAGGCTCTTAGTGCTTTCTGACGTCGATGCCCATTTTTTTGCAGCGGCGGTCGAGGGACGGCCAGGTGAGGCCGAGGTGTTTTGCGGCTTTCAGTTTGTTTCCGTTGTACATTTCAAGCGTTTCGATGATGATGCGCCGCTCCGCGTCCTGCAATGTAACGGCTCGTTGCGTTGCCGGTTGTCCCGCGTCGTCGGGGCCGTGTTCATTGATGGTTGTCTCGGCGTCGATGACGACATGCCTGATTTGGTTTAATTTGGCCAGGACTATTTGGTGCTGTTTCCGTTCAAGGACGATGCTGACGAGGCTGCCGGCATGGTGAATCACTGGTATATATTCGGCAATATGAGGGCATATGGCGTCGCAGAAGTCGATCCCCATGAATCCGATGCGGTTTCCGTCGCGGAAAAGGGGCGTGAGCAGGATGGTGCGGACTCTGTATTTTGAAAAAAGAGCCTGCATGTCGTTGGGCAAATCGTCGGTATGTCCGAAAAAGGGGGCATTGCTTTCGAGGATTGCTTTGAGTGACGGCAGATCGTATTCGTAATCGAAAAGTCCCCATGTAAACATGGGCGCTCCCGTGTTTGGATTAACCCATCCATACGAGTTTCTGAAATAGGCTCCGTCTTTTTCGTCGAGAAAGACGCAACAGCGGGATGCGTTGGTCAGTTTTCCCAATTTCTCAAGCGTTGCATTGATGGCCGATTCGGTGTTTATGCCTGATTTGATGGCGATGTCCGATGTTTCCGCGAAAAAAGCGATTGTTTCTTTCAGGCGTTCACTGTTTTTGTCTGTTGAAGGCGAATATGTACGGAATACTGGGATTTTTTCCATGCCAACCTGCTTTCGTGTCGTGTCGATTGATTTTTATGATGTAATCATGATTTGATTTCTGGCGACAATATATTTGTAAATTGTTTTTATGAAAAATCCATGAAAAAATCCAGTATCATTTTTTTTGCCGCATATAAGCGGGCGGGCGTGGCTTTCGGATATATAGTTGGTCCGTGCATGAAGATGCCGGACTGGGAAAACCGAACGTCGTTCGCGCTTGGATATGCAAACGCGGTGTTTCCGCTTTTGGTTGAATGTTTTTCCGTGTCCAACCGATACAGTATGGTGGGTCTGTTGTTGCATTCGTTATTTGGAGGCGCGGGTGGATCTGAGCGGAAAACGAATTCACTTCATGGGCATTGGCGGCATTGGCGTCAGCGCGTTGGCCGAGATGGCTGCTCGGGCGGGCGCGGTTGTTTCCGGCTGCGACCGCGCTTTCGGCGCGTTGACGGAGCGGCTCGAGGCGAAGGGGATTCGGGTCGCGATTGGTCATGATTCTTCGCATGCCGACGGCGTCGACCTGCTTGTTTATACCAGTGCGGTTCCCGCGTCTCATCCGGAGCGGGTGGCGGCGGGCGAGCGTCAGGAGCGGAGGGGCGCGTTTTTGGCGCGTTTTCTCGATGCGCGGCGGAGTTGCGGCGTGTGCGGCACGCACGGCAAGACGACAACGTCGTGGTTGCTTGCGCATATTCTCATTTGCGCCGGTCTTGATCCGGCGGTGTATGTCGGCGGCATTGTTCCGCAGTTGCCCGACGGGAATTTCCGGCTTGGCGAGGGTCCGTTTGTCTCGGAGTTGGACGAGAGCGACGGGACGTTTTTGCTGCCTCGTCTTTCGGTCGGGGTCATTACGAATATCGATTCCGATCATTTGCGGCATTATCATGACGATGCGTCGCTGGATCGGGCGTTTCTCCGTTTTGCGGAAAACATGTCGGGTTCCGGCCTTTTGGTTGTCGGCGTCGACAGTCCCCGCGCGCGCAGGGTGTTCGAAGCGCATGGAAAGCGGAAAACCAGTTTCGGGTTCGACGGTTCGGCCATGGTCCGCGCGGCGGATGTGCGTTCCCGCGCCGACGCGACGGAATTCGATCTTGTTCGCGGGAATGAATCCCTGTGCCGCGTTTCCCTTCCGATGCACGGCAGGCATAATGTGTTGAATGCCCTGGCCGCCATTGCCGTCGCTCTTGAATGGGAGGTTCCGGTCGCGGCGATACGGGAGGCGTTGTCCGGCGTGTGCGGGGTTGAGCGGAGAATGGAATTCCTGGGCCGTTTTCGCGGCGCGTGTTTGTATTCGGATTATGCGCATCATCCGGCCGAGATGGCGGCGGCGATTCAGGGAATTCGGGAGCGTCACGGCGGGAAAATCCTTTTGGTGTTCCAGCCGCATTTGTTTAGCCGGACGAGAGACTACGCGGATGATTTCGCCCGTGGGATTGCGCAAGCGGACTCGGCGCTGGTTGTCGATATTTATCCGGCCCGGGAAGAACCGATCCCCGGGGTCGATTCCGGCATGGTGGTGGAGAAGGCGGTCCGTTTCAATCCCGAAGTGCGGGGACCGGTCGCTTTGCGCGATGTGGAGCGGGCGGTCATGGAAATGCCGGACGATTTCGAGGCTATCGTGTTTATGGGGGCGGGCGACATAGACGCGGTCGCCCGACGTTTTGTCGTGTCCGCCGGAGGGCGGGCTTCGGAGTAATGTCAGGAATCCCGTGCGCATACCGACGTTTGTCAGGGAATACGTTCCGCTTGCTTCCCATACCACATTCGGCATAGGCGGCGCGGCGCGCTGGTTTGCCGAGCCGTCCACGCGCGACGAGGTGTCGGAGGCGTTCCGCTTCGCCCGTGCCGTGCATGCGCCGCTGAAGGTGTTGGGCGGCGGGAGCAATATTCTGGTTTCCGACGCGGGCGTCGACGCGGTTGTTCTCCGTTTGTCGCCCTCGGTCGAATTCGGCCGTATGGAACAGGACGCAAGCGATCCGCTGGTATGGCGGGCGGGCGCGGCGGTTCCGCTTCAGGCGCTGGTGGGAGAAACGGCCCGCCTGGGTGTTGCGGGACTCGAGGGGCTTGCCGGGATTCCGGGAACGGTTGGCGGCGCGGTGTGCATGAATTGCGGTTCGGCGGCGGACGGCATTGGTCGTTTCGTCGAGTGGGCGGAGGTGTGCCGGGCCGATGGCGAATGCGTCCGGATGGAGCGGGACGCCTTGTCGTTCGGCTATCGAACGAGCGCGCTGCGCGGATTGGCGGCGATGAGTGTTTCCTTTCGTTTCGCAGGCCGTGATGAACCGGACGCGATACTCGGCCGCATGCGCGAGCGTCGCGAGGCGAAGAAGGCGGGCCAGCCGCTTGCCGTGCCGAGTTGCGGCTGCATATTCAAAAACCCGGCGGGCGCTTCCGCCGGCATGCTTATTGACGCCGCCGGTTGCGGGGGCATGCGCGAAGGCGGCGCGGAGGTCAGCGGGATTCACGCCAATTTCATCGTCAACCGGAACAAGGCGACCTGTCGCGACGTATGCGTTTTGGCGAATGCGGTTCGGGAAAAAGTGCGGAGCGCGCACGGCGTGCTTTTGGAGCCGGAGGTTGTGTATTGGGGCGTTGCCGAAGATTTGGGCTGTTGTCGAGGGTCGATGCATGTCGATAACCGATAAGGCGGGGAATGCGGGTGTCGCCGTTTTATGCGGCGGTCCCGGGGCCGAGCGGGAGGTCTCCCTCATGAGCGGCGAACAGGCGCACCGGGCGCTTCTTCGCGCCGGCGTTCCCAACGCGAAGATTGAGGTTCCGGCGGTCGGATACGCGGAATTTGCCGAGGCGCTGCCGCTTTCCCTGGCTGTTCTCATGCTTCACGGCGAATGGGGCGAGGACGGCGGCGTGCAGGGCATTCTTGAACGGCGGAACATTCCGTTCACCGGATCCGGCGCGCGCGCGTCCGGCCTTGCCATGGACAAGAACGGCTGCAAGAAGATATTCGCGGAGGAAGGCATTCCAACGCCCCGCTGGTGCGTGGCGGGGACGGTTGCCGAGGCCGGGCGCGCGGTGCGAAGGTCCGAGCTTCGTTTTCCCCTGTTCGTCAAGCCGAATTACCGGGGGAGTTCGGTCGGAGCGGGCCGGGTGGACGGGTTTGACGGGTTGGATGCCGCGGTTCGCAAGGCGTTGTCGGAAGATTCGCTGGCGATTATCGAAGAGATGGTGGTTGGCCGGGAGTTGACGATCGGTTGGCTGGACGGCGGGAGTTTGCCCATTGTCGAGATGTGCGCCTCGGGCGCGTTTTATGATTATGACGCGAAGTATTTGTCGAACGAGACGCGTTACTCCTGTCCGGCGGAGCTTGAGGCCGGGATGGCTCGCCGGATCGGGGAGCTTGCGGAAAAGGTGGCGTTGTGCATTGGCGTCCGCGATGTTGCCCGGGTGGACGTTTTGTTGGGCGGGGATGGTCCGATGGTGCTTGAGGTCAATACGCTCCCCGGCTATACCACGCATAGTCTTCTTCCGATGGCGGCCGCGTGCGCCGGAATGTCGATTGAAGCGTTGACGATGAAATTGGCGGGCATGGCCGCGGCCAGGGCGGGAATATCCCTACGATGAACAAGCAGGTTCGTGAAGCGGTCAGGCGTAATACCTCGCGATGGCGTCCGCTCGCCCTCGCGTCGGGCCGTTTCGTCGATTGTTTCCTGTTTTTTCTTGTTCTTGGCGGCTGCGCGTTCGGCATTCACGTGTTGTGGTCGACCGCGTTGGCGGACGCGCGCTTTCGCATGAACGGCGAGACGTTGTCGCTTGCGGGCGCGATTCGGGAGTGCCCGGAGTCGGTGGCGGCGTTCGAGCGTCTTGGGCGTGAGTTCAATGGCCGGAGCCTTCTGGATCCGGGTTTGGTCGGCGATATGGAAAAAGCGTATCGCGGGAACGTTTGGGTCAAGGAAATCACCGGTCTTCGCCGCCGTTTTCCCAACCGAGTGGAAGTGGAATTCCTTTTGCGTCTTCCTTCCGCCCAGGTCTGGCATGAGGGCGCGTACTGGATGGTGGACATGGACGGCGTTGTTTTGCCGGTGGACGGCGTGAAAAAGCGGTTCGCCAATTTGCCGGAGATTGTCGGCGTCACTCCGAACGTTATCGGCAAGCGTCCGCGTGCGGGCGAACCATGGGACGATGAGGGCGTTTTGGGCGCGCTTGGCATTATGCGCGCGCTTTGGGGGTCGCCCCTGGCGGAGGTGCTTCCGGTGGAGCGTGTCGTCGTCAATATGGGCGCTCTTGGCGACCGGTCGCGCCTTGCGAGTCCTCGCCGCCGGTTTGAGGTTGTGACCGGTCAGGGGGCGGTTGTGCGCTGGGGGACGTTCAATTCCGGCGAAATGCCGGGCGAACTTGGGAGTTCGGAGAAGTTGTATCATCTCCAGGAGCTTCTCCGGCGCAAAGAGAGCCTTAAGCCGGGCGTCTCGTTCGATGTCAGAACGCGTTTGCCGGGATACTTCGTGACGCAATAGGAGTGGATTACGCAAAAAAGCCCAACGCCGCATGCGCGTTGGGCTTTTTTTATATCCGTTCGCTCTGCCTGTATGGAGAAGAGACGGGAAATCCGCCATTGA
>DAIPJX010000299.1:0-2227 GCA_036770065.1 Planctomycetota bacterium | reverse complement strand
GCCTGTTGAACCAGGCGGCGCGTTGCGTATTTCTGCTGCGGAATCCCCGTTTGTTGCCGACCGTTTGCATTTTAATTGTTTTTATAATGTGTTGATGAATAAGTGGATGAAAAAATATCATGCAATGCGATGTGCGGCCGTAATAATATTTCAGAAATAAATAAAAATATTCGGTCGAAAATGGGCATCCTTGTTGTATACTGTTGTGATACACTATACCTGCGAAATGCTGATGCTATTCCCAATATACATAATTCCATATGAATAAAGAGCGGTCGATTGATCGCAAACTATCGACAATTGCCGGGATTGACAGTATGTACGTGGAAGAACGACGCCAACATATTCTCGCGCTGCTCAAACGGAAAAAGCGCGTCGACGTCACAGACCTGGCTGGAAAACTGGACGCATCGCCCGAAACCATCCGCCGCGATTTGAACGAAATGGAAGCCGACGGCTTTCTTAAACGTACGCATGGGGGTGCAATCTACCTTGGCGGCTGCACCTCGCGCCCGCTCCTGTCCCTCCTTTCGCGCCGCGATGTGAATTATGAGCAAAAATCCGCCATTGCGCAATTCGCGGCCAACTTTGTGGAAAACGGCGATGTTATCGTCATTGACAACTCCACCACCGCCGGCCGCATGGTTGATTTCATTCCAGCCGACATACAACTGACCGTTATCTCCTATTCGTTGCAATTCATCATGGAAGCGGCGGTCAAACCTGATTGCCAGTGGACCTGCATCGATCTCGGCGGCGTCGTCAACCCAAACAACCTGTCCGTTCACGGCATGCTGACCACAAACGCTCTCGAACTGTTCCGGCCGAAAAAACTGTTCATGTCCTGCGCCGGCATCGCTCCCGGCGGGCAGATGACCGAAGGCTCGCTTTTGGATTCGGGAATAAAGCGCGCACTCCTTCGATCCTGCCAGGAACGTTTTCTCCTTATTGACGGCGGCAAATGGGGACAGGTCGGCGTCGTCAATGAAGGCAACGCCGTCGATCTCGACTGCCTGATCACCAACAGCGGCGTCGAACAGGCCCACCTCGCCTTCGCCAAAGGATCGGAACTTCGTATTTTATTTGCGTGATTTTCGAGGGAAAATGCTTTGCATGCGCAAAGCGCCCATTTTTCACCCATATTGCAGGGAGACAAGAGATGTTGAAGAAAATGATGGTTGCCATGGCGTTCGTCCTGGCGCTGACCGGCGCGACCCGCCTTGCGGCCGGCGAAGTGACGCTGAAGCTCGGCTTCGTCGATCCCGAGTCCAGCATGTACGCTCTCGGCGGCAAAAAAATCGCCGAGGAAGTGGCCAAATCCACAAACGGGCAGATTAAAATCGAGGTGTTCTCCGGCGGCGTTCTCGGCAACGAACGCGACATGTACGAAGGCGCGCAAATGGGCACCGTCGACATGTGCTCGGTCGTCAACGTCGTTCTCTCCAACTTCATCCCCGAATTGAAAATCCTCGATCAGCCCTTCCTCTTCGACACGGTCGAACAGGCCCACGCCGTTATCGACGGAGAGTACGGCAAACTGGTCAACCAGAAAGCCCTGACCCAGGACGTCCACATCGTCGGCTGGATGGAATCGGGCTTCCGCAACGTGTTCTCGAACCGGCCCATCGCCTCGCTTGACGATTTCAAGGGCTTCAAGATCCGCACCATGGAAAACAAGATGCAGATCGACACCTTCAACGCTCTCGGCGCCGTCGCGACGCCCATGGCCGCCGGCGAGCAGTACACCGCGCTTCAGCAAGGCACCATCGACGGCTGCGAAAACGCCATCGCCAACATGGTGACCAACCGCTACTACGAAGTGATCAAAAACGTCACCTGGACCAACCACCTCTATACCCTTATCGCCATCTGCATGTCGGACCGCGCCTGGCAGAAGATTCCGGAGGACCTCCGCCCCGCGTTCCTCGAAGGCGTGCAAAAGGGCATCGACTACCAGCGCCAGCTCCTGCTTGACGGCAACGCCGAAGCGGTCAAGGAATTGACCGAAAAGCACGGCGTCACCTTCCACAATATCGATATGGACGCGGTCCGCTCCGCCGTTCAGCCGGTTATCGACGCCTTCCGCAAAACGCTCGACCCCGACGTTCTCCGCATCGTCGAGGAAGCGAAAAAGTAACCGCCTTTATTCCACAAGGCGCGGAAGCGGCCCGGGCCGATTTTCGCGCCTTTTCCACTTTCCTGAAACAGACTGGCCGCCGCCGACAGG